>CBAAAA010000589.1:0-2929 GCA_964658695.1 uncultured Solirubrobacteraceae bacterium
CGCCTTCGTTAGGCGTGAGCTTGTAGGCCAGCCAATGGCCGTCACTGGAGACAGCGGGAGCGAGAATGCGTTTCCAGGTGCGGATTCCGGGGCATGTGAATAAGAGTTCCGGGGTGACGTGAATACGGATTCCGATCTGATGTGGATATCGATTCCGGGGCCAAACGGGGAGTAAAAGGAGCCCGTTCCGGAATCGATATTCACATGCCCGGAATGATTTTCTGAAAAGAAGTTAATCAAGAGCGGAGCGGCGCTGGACAACAGCGGGAGCAAGGCGTCTCCACTGAGAAGTGGAGGAAGCGATTGCCCCAGAAAAAGTTGTCTATGCGAAAAATCAAAGAGGTCCTACGTTTAAGATTTGGCCTGGGATTACATCAGGACCAGATCGCCCGCAGTTGCTCAATCGGCCAGGCAACCGTTCATCGATATCTGGAGAAGGCAGCGGCAGCCAAACTGGCTTGGCCATTACCTGAAGATCTTGACGAGCAGCGGCTGGATGAGCTTCTGTTTCCAGCGAGACGGTTGCAAGCTGCTGTTTCGCGCTCCCGGCAACCAGTAGACTTCGTCCAACTGCACGCGCAGCTTCAGGCACACAAGCGTCTGACATTGCAGTTGCTGTGGGAGGAGTATCGCGAGACTCATCCGGACGGCTATGGGTACAGCCGGTTCTGCGAGCTGTACCAGAGATGGAACCGCACCCGGGATGTCGTGCTCCGGCACGACCACAAGCCGGGGGAGAAGACATTCGTCGATTGGGCTGGCGATACCGTCCCGGTCTATAACCGAGATGGCAGCGAGGCAATGCCGGCATCCATCTTTGTCGCCGTGCTTGGCGCCAGTACCTATACCTTTGCGAGAGCCGCCCTGGGCCAAGGTTTGGCGAACTGGATCGATTGCCACGTGCAAGCTTTTGAGTTCTTCGGTGGCACGACGACGCTGATCATTCCAGATAACCCACGGACGGGCGTTACGCGTGCTTGCCGCTATGAGCCGGATCTGAATCGTACCTATCACGAGATGGCCGCGCACTATGGGGTGGCGGTCATGCCCGCCCGGCCTTACAAACCGCGCGACAAAGCAAAGGTGGAAAATGCGGTTCTCATCGTGGAACGCTGGATCCTGGCGGCTCTGCGGCACCGGAAGTTCTTCGCGGTAGCCGACTTGAACGAAGCCGTCAACGAACTACTCGAGCGCCTGAACAACCGGAGATTTCGTAAGCGTGAAGGCACGCGCACCTCCCTGTTTCATCAGGTCGATCTTCCTGTTCTCCAGCCTTTGCCGGCCGAACGCTATGTCATGGCGGAATGGAAAACAGTTCGCGCCAACATCGACTATCACGTGGACATCGACCGGCATTATTACAGCGTTCCTTATCAGCTAGCCGGGCAACAACTCGAAGCTCGCTACACCGCCACCACGGTGGAACTATTCCAGGGCGGCAAACGCGTCACCTCCCATGCGCGCAGCTCTGCCGCCTACCGGCACACCACCATTCATGAGCACATGCCCAAGAGCCACCAAGCGCACTTGGAGTGGACACCGTCACGGCTGATCCACTGGGGAGAGACGATCGGAACGGCGACGGCCGAGGTAATCCGCACCATCCTCGCCAGCAGGCCGCATCCGGAGATGGGATATCGCGCTTGTCTGGGAATCTTGCGCCTCGCCAAGACTTACTCGAATGAGCGACTGGAAGCCGCCAGCAAGCGCGCCATACAACTACAGGCCTGTTCTTATTCCAGCTTGCAATCCATTTTGAAGCGCTCGCTGGACCGGCAAACGACGCTGGATTTAGAACCCGCCAAACCCGGTCCACGGCACGAGAATGTTCGCGGCCCTCAATACTACGATCCGCCCACCACATTGCTGCAGTAGCTTTCATCCACTTCAGAAAGGAAACGAACGACTTGCTGAATCAACCAACGATTGAAAAACTTCACACCATGAAAATGCACGGAATGGCTGATGCCTTCCGCGCACAGATAGAAACCGCCAATGCCAGTCAACTGGGTTTCGAAGAGCGCTTTGCGATGCTCGTCGATCAGCAATGGCTCTGGAAAGAGAATCGCGCGCTGGCGCGACGATTACAATCGGCCCGACTGAAGGAGCGCGGCGTGATCGAAGACATCGATTACCAGCATCCGCGCGGGCTTGACCGCAAGCTGCTGCGGACGCTATCGGCCAGTGAATGGGTTCGGCAAAATCAAAACGTTTTGTTCATCGGTCCAACCGGGATCGGTAAGAGTTGGCTGGCGTGCGCACTGGCTCAGAAAGCCTGTCGCGACGGATTCTCCGTTATTCACAAACGGACCACCGAACTATTCCGCGAACTTGCCGTCGCGCACGTGGACGGGAGCATCGGAAGAGTGCTTCTTAAGTTTTCCCGGGTGGATGTTCTGCTACTCGATGACTTTGCGATGGCTCCGCTAAAAGACAGCGAGCGCCGTGACTTTCTGGAAATCTGCGACGACCGCTACCAGCGCCGGTCTATCATCCTTACTTCTCAGGTTCCGATCGCTCACTGGCATGAACAGATCGGCGACCCCACCATCGCCGACAGCATTCTCGACCGATTGGTCCACAATGCCTTTCGCATCGAACTCAGTGGCGAATCAATGCGGAAGAAACGTGCCAAAAAACCGGAGGAGGCCGATCTCTAGTCCGGGTCTCTCCAGTGTTGAGCGGGAGGAAGTGGCCTCAAACGCCGACCCCTTCCCCCGCACCCCCTTCCCCGCTACGAACAAAATTATTTGACGGATGTGAATATTCTCGGGCATCATCAAATTACCAGCGTCGCTTCGCTCCGACTTTATTCACATCGCGTCGGAACAGACTATTCACATCGTCGGAATCCGCAGAAATGCTTTCTTGCACCATTGTTCTCCGGCTTAACCATCGTCGGAAAACGGCGAAAAGGATGACGATGGGT
>CBAAAA010000590.1:0-2911 GCA_964658695.1 uncultured Solirubrobacteraceae bacterium
GGGCCAACAACTCGCGCGTGAGGAAACGTCGAAAGACAACGTCGATGTCGAAATCGCCGGCTCTCAGCCTGTTGCCGCGGAACTCCAGATCCTCCGGATGCACCAGCCTCGCTGAAGCGCCCGAGACGCGCAAAACTTCGACTAGCAACTCACCTTCCGTAGTCGCTTTGCCGGGCACTCCGCCAAGTTCGACAATGGCGATCGTCGGAAGCTGCTTCCCTCCGAACTCTTTCCACGCGTGCAGAATCGCCGTAAACAGCGAGCCCTTCGAACCAAGTTTTGCAGCCTGAAATCCTGCCTTCCTGAAGTCTTTCATGACGGGCAGCGCCAGGAATAGATCCGCAAGCAAATCTCCGTAAGCAAGACCCCATGGCTTGCAGCTTTCCACTCCTCGCATCGAGAGCGAGCCATTCTGGATTTCCGCATCCATGCGCGTCGTAATGCTGGATCGAAGATAGCCGCAGGGCATTGCAGCCAGCATCTTCTCGGCGGGCACCATCTGAATCCGCCTGAGAAGAGAGGGGCTCTGTGCGGCCCAGGTTTCCACCTGATCAAAAATAGCCGCAAGCCGTTCAGACACCATGGCCAACAGCTCGAGTTGCCCTCGAGAGATAAACTCAGGACGCAGTACGGAGGAGATAATCCGGCCCGATTCCACCAGGTGTTTGCGCCGCATGGCGTTCTGCAAGCTTTCTGCCCAGTCTAAATTGCGAAAGTATCCCTTGCTGTCGAGCAGCTCATGATATGTGGCGATCGCGTCTTGAAGCAGCGGCATCGGCAGTCTGGTCGTCTTAGACCTGTAATTATGGCATGCAATTAGTATTTTTCAATCACACTAACAGGTATTATGGAGGGAAATCATGGAATTGCCGTTGGAATTGAGCCCCCAGGACTTCAAAACGCGTCAGGAAAAAGGCGAAAAGATCATTCTGATTGACGTTCGGGAGCCGCAGGAGTACCAGGTGGCGCGCATTGAGGCTTCACGCCTGATTCCAATGCAAGCCGTTCCAGCACACATGCAAGCGATTCAAGCGCTTGCGGATGAAAATGCCCTCGCCGTTCTTTGTCACCACGGGGTCCGGAGCCTGAGCGTCACCCAGTGGCTGCGTCAACAGGGAATTCAGAACTGTTTTAGCGTGACCGGCGGAATTGATCGCTGGAGCCGTGAGATCGACGCCGATATCCCGCGTTACTGAAGGGCACGCACTCTGTCGACTGCCTGCCGGAACTTGCGGGCCCGCTCGGTTATCAGGTGATATTTCTTATCGCTACAGGTTTTCGCGTCTACCAGCTCGCCGCCAACTCCAACCGCGGAGGAACCGGCCAGGAGAAACTCTTCGATGGTTTCCAGGTTGATTCCGCCAGTCGGCACCAGATCGATCTGCGGAAAAGGGGCCTTAACAGCCTTGATGTACTTCGCCCCGCCCAGTGCACTGCAGGGAAATACTTTTACACCATCCGCACCCGCTTCCCACGCGGTCAGGATTTCGGTAGGGGTCAGAGCACCGGGGAAGATTGGCTTGCTGTAGCGCTTGGCCATCTCGATCGTGCGCAAGTTGAGACTGGGTGTAACGAAAAACTGAGCGCCCGCCAGCATGCAGATCCGCGCCGTTTCCGGGTCTAGCACGGTTCCCGCTCCCAGCAGCATGCGATCGCCGTAGCGATCCGCAACTGCTTCCAGCGCCTTGATTGCGCCTTCGACAGTCATGGTGATTTCTACGCACGGAATGCCGCCCTCGTAAACGGCTTCCGCCGCCGCGATTGCCATTTCTGCGCTGGAGGTTCGCACAATCGGGACGACTGCAATCTCCCGGATCCGGGCCGTAATTTCAGAATGCTTCATAAGGACAAGTCAGGTCAGGCCCTCTTGGGCTCGATTCTCTTCTTCAGCTTCAAATCGATCTTGACATGAAGGCGACTGTTGAAAACGCTGACCAGCTTCCATGGACAGGTCATCGCGTTGTCATGGGCCCGAATCTGGTAGTTAACATCCGTGCTCAACCCATAGAACTGGAATTTGCCGTTTGGCTGGGCGATGTAGGAGCGAATCTGAAGCGTTTTCGTGTCCTTCAACAAGACGACTGCGTTCGGAACGGGCACTCCTTTCGCATCCAGCACAACGCCTTCAATGACGCGGGTGTTCAGGGGGAGCTTATTCTCACCCGGCGATGGAATGGAAGGGGGAGTAACGTCCTGTCCGGACCCAAGAACAGCAAGAAGGAAAAGAGAAATCACGGCGGCGAAACGAATCATCGCGGGCAGGTTGGCGGAAGCGACTCAGTGCCAGGTTTCTTCTTCCTCTTCCTCTTCGTCATCGTCGTCATCATCGTCTTCGTCCTCATCGTAATCGAAGTCGTCACTTTCCTCATCGTCCTCGTCATCCGTTTCCAATTCCACCGGATTCACGCTGGCAACGCTAAGGGAAGCTCCACATTCGTCACAAGAAAGCACATCACCTTCGTCCAGTTCTTCTTCTTCCACATCGATGGGAGCATCACATTTTGGACAACTGACCATAATCTATCCTTTGACAAACCTACTCTACAGAATGAACGGGCTAACGGAACCGCTCAGGGCTCAATTAAGAATCGCTCGCACGATGGATCAGCCTCGGCGAGGAACTGTTACATTGTGCAATTTCTGATCGTACGCTGAAATTTCCTCGGGACGCAGGGTAACCAGCGTTTTGTCCATATCTTCCGAGGTCTCGATCATCTGCTTGAGGTGGGCAGCCGCAATCCGCATGCACAACGAGTCGCTGAGTCGATGGCCCTGCGCCTCGCACACCGCCAGCAACGTGGCGTGAGGCAAAGCGACTACTTTCTCCTCCGGTTCGCCGCCGTCCGGGGTGATCAGAAACTTGACGTCTACCGTGTCCGCATGGCGGATAGAAATAGCCGTTTGAAGCCAG
>CBAAAA010000591.1:0-2896 GCA_964658695.1 uncultured Solirubrobacteraceae bacterium
CTTAGCAAACTTATGATTATCAGTCGAGTTGGGCCGTTATCCTGCGCGAAGATTGCATGCGTAATTTACGCTGCAATTGGGCTTGTAGTGGGGGCGTTGATCAGTGTGTTCGCTTTAATCGCGACGGCGGTCTATGGCGGACAGCGGGGGCTGGCAGGGAACGCGGTACCTCCATTCGCCGCCGCACTCATCGGTCTGGGCGCAATCATTGTGTGGCCGATCTTTTACGGGGTGATCGGTTTTCTGTTCGCGCTGATTGGGGCGTGGCTCTACAACGTGGTGGCGTCGAAAGTAGGCGGCATTGAGATCGACTTAAGTTAGAAGCCTTCCCAGACTAATGCCGGGAAGCTGGCGGTGGTAGCGAAGCCGATGCTCTCATACAGACGGATGGCCTCAACGTTTTCGCAGGTGACCGTGAGGCTGACGGAGTAGCAACCGGAGGCAACCATTTTGCGAAGAGTCTGACGGAGGAGTTCGTAGCCGATCCTGGCTGAGCGAAGCGACGGCAAGATACAGAGCTGGGTCACGTGACCGGAGTTCGCTGACACGTGGCTCGCGAGGCACATGCCGCAGACGCGGCCGGTATTATCGTCAATCGCCAGCATGGAGGTCTCGGCTGAGAAGCGGCCGCAGCCGGGGAAGCGGATGATGTTGGTGAGGAACTGGCGCGCGCCCGGGATGTTGCGGTATTGATCGTTGATCTCACTATCGACGTGACCACGATAAGACCCTGAGACAACGTGCGCCATCTCTTCAAGGCGGCGTTCCGTGTAAGGGACCAGATGCACGCGGGGCGAAGACAGACGAGGCTCGAGCCGGAGCATTGCTTCGCGGCCGATCCGCATGAAGAAGCGATCGTGTTTGCGTAAGAACTCACCGTAAGGGAGATAGCCGGCCTCAGCCTCGGTACGGAACATCATCAGTTGAGACTCGATGCGGCGGACACCCGGGGTAAGCATCAGGTTCTGCACGACAGCTTCGAGCAGCAGCATCTGCAAAGAGTGCCGTTTGTAATCTGAGCGCAGGTAAAAATCCCCAATTAGTCCTTTGCGGTTCTCACAGACCGAGTAGGCGTAACCAATGACGCGATCTTCCAAGCGGAGTGCGCAGCCGGAGAGGGAGCGGATTTGGAGGAAGCGGCGTAACAGATCGGCTGAGGGGCGGAAATCCCAGCAGAAGCGTTCTTCCCAAGCGGTAATTTCCTCCGCCAGAAGTGGGTCCAGATCAATAGGGCGAAGGTGCGGAAGCTGCACAACTCCCAGACCCACAACCTCAGTTGTAGCAGCCATCTTGTCTGAATTATACGTGCAGGCTTTCGGCGCCGACCAATGCGCCCTCGCGCTGCAGAAAAGCGCCGATACTTTTACAGGCCTGGCGAGTGCGGTGGTTATTTTCGATGAGGCTGAAGCGCACATACCCCTCGCCCATGGGTCCGAATCCGATGCCGGGAGAAACGGCCACCAAGGCCTCGCTCATCAGCATCCTGGCGAAATCGAGCGAGCCCATGTGAGCGAACGGTTCAGGCATTTTCGCCCACAGGAACATAGAAGCTTTTGGAGATTCAACCGGCCAGCCAGCCCGATTGAGCCCGTCGACGAGCACGTCCCGCCGGGAGCGATAGGTGTGACAGATCTTCCGGGGTTCGTCGGTACACTCGCGGAGAGCGATGATGGACGCGATCTGGATGGGCTGGAAGATGCCGTAATCGAGATAACTTTTGATGCGCGCCAGAGCCGCGATGAGCTTGCTGTTGCCGAGGCAGAAGCCGACGCGCCAGCCCGCCATGTTGTAGCTCTTGGTCATGGAATAAATTTCAATCGCGACCTCGGCCGCGCCTGGGACCTGAAGAATACTGGGAGGGCGGTATCCATCGAAGCCCAGTTCAGCATAGGCGAAATCGTGAATGACATAGGAGCCATGTTCGCGCGCCAGTTCCACAATCTCAGTCATGAATTGATGATCGACGCAGACTGTCGTGGGGTTATGGGGGAACGAGATGAGGATGACCTTGGGCTTCCTGGCCGAAGTTCGATAGAGATCCTTTAAGGCTTGCAGGAAGGTGGCGGCATCGGGCATGGGAAGCATGCAGGCTTCGCCATCGGCCATGATGACGCCGTACTGGTGAATCGGGTAAGCGGGGTTCGGCGAGACCACGATATCGCCTGGTCCAATGATGGCGAACAGAAGATGAGCAAGAGCGTCTTTGGCGCCGATGGTGACGATGGCCTCGGTTTCCGGGTCAAGCGTGACGCCATACTGCGCCTGATACCGGGCGACGATTGCCTGGCGGAGCTGTGGGATGCCGCGCGAGAGCGAATAGCGATGGTTGCGCGGGTTGCGCACCGCTTCGATCAGCTTGTCAACGACCGGCTGCGGGGTTGCGCCGTCCGGGTTACCCATACCCATATCGACGATGTCCAGATTTGCGGCTCGCGCTTTTGCTTTCAGCTCGTTGATGACGGCGAAAACATAAGGTGGAAGCTTTTTTATCCGGTAAAAATCATCGCTTGGAAGCGGCATACTTTAGTGTAGTGTAACCGGGCCGGCGTCCTACGGCGTGGAGGAGCACGTTCTCTTTAGCTTCCCCGGCCGGGGTTTCGAGGCGTCGCCTGATGTTGAAGCTCAGTTCGAGGTCTTCGGCCCGGACAACTGCGATGCGGGCGCGTGCCTGGTGGGCCTCCTGTTTGCGGACCTCTTCGGCAGCGTTGCGTTTTTCCCGTTCGAAGCCAATTTCTTCTTTACGCTTTTCGGCTTTTAGTGTTGCCAGTTCTTTCAGGCATTTTGAGAAGGCGCGATCGTTGGTGGTTTGGTAGCGGAGATAGAGAGCGAGGTACTTCTGTTCGTCAGCGGTGAGGTGACGTTCGAAGAAGAGGCTGGACTGCAGGAACTGGGCGCG
>CBAAAA010000592.1:0-2892 GCA_964658695.1 uncultured Solirubrobacteraceae bacterium
GTGCGCGACAGCGTGGCGTCGTACCAGCCGCCGTGTACATCGATGAAACCGGATTGTCCCTCGGGAAGAGCGAGACGACGGTCGGCGCGGTCGATCAATCCGCTGGAACGCTGGCCTTTGAAGTAATAGAGGATATTCGAAAGCGTGCTGCGCTCCAGCAGATCGTCGTCAATGGCGAAGGAACAGGAGTGTGCCGGGCCGGCATCAGTGTCGACAGTAAGTTCGTAGTGACCCGTCTTTTGGATTGAGGAGAAATCAGCGGTCCAAAAGACGAAGCCCTTCCAGTTCTTCACTTCACCAGATGGTGCGAGGTCTCCGGCGAGCACCGATTTTCCGGTAGTGGAATCGATCAATGAGAACCGGCGTGGATGATCCCCCGCTGCTCCGACGATGAGCGCGCGTTTGGAGGTTAGCGACTCGTAGCCAACGTGATCGACAAGGACTGTGACTCGTGCCCAAGCGGGCAGGGACCAGAGGGCCAAACAGATTACGGCAGAAATCTTGTTTCGCATGGTGGGGTGTCAGTGACTCAGTTGTGGCTTTTGGCCGAGCCATAAGATGGCATTTTCGAAGAGACGGTTCTGCGTATCGTCAGATAGAATTCTGTCGCCGTGCCCCACGTTCATGTAGAGCATTTTGTACTTGGTGTTGGTCCAGATGACCGGGAGGTCGCCGGATGTGAGGGTGTCCTTCAATCCTAGAGGATAGTTTGAAGGATCCAGGGTGGCGAGCACCTTGATGTCTCTATTTAAACGCGGGCTGGGTTTCCAGATGTACCACTCGTTCGAAGGCGAGAGAAAAGCGCGCGGCAGGTTTCGGGTCACGGGATGCGTCGGGTCATCAATCGTCAATTTTGCAGGGAGCGGAGGCCAGTTGTTGCTGTAAAAAACAGCGCCGCCCAGAAAATCGACGAACCACGGCCAATGCGTGCTCTCGTCGTTGTAGGCGGCAATGTGGAAGCCGAGCCACCCGCCGCCACCGCTCATATATTGCTGAAAGGCCTCGCGCTGGACCTGATTGTGCGGGAAATCGTCGAGCCAGAGGATCAATTGATAGCGAGCCAGGTTCTGGACGTTCAGGTCGTCCCAGCGAGTCGTGGTCTCAAAGCCGAAGCCGTCCCTGGAGGCCATGGCAGTGAAGAACGGAATGGCCTGTTTTGCAAAGTCGACGTGATCACCTTCGACGTCAGTCGAGTAGAAGGCCAGTACCCGGAATGTTTGGCCGGCAGCAAGGGAGCTTGAAGCGAGGAGGAGAATGCAGAGAGCAAAGCGGACGAGCGCCATCAATAGCCTGCCGCCCAAAGGATGGAGTTGTGGAATAGCGTGGTGAAGCTCTTGTTCTGAAAGTGCTCTGGGCGGTGACCCATAAAGATATAGATATTTTTTGCTTTATAGTGCTCGTTCGTCCACACCACTGGATGATCTCCCATCTTGATGGCGGTTGGCGGCGTGTAAGTGTTTTCATCAACGCTGGCAAGAACATGGACGTTGGGTCGTGGAGACTGGTTGTAGGTGTACCATTCTTCGTCTCGAATGCCAAAAGTATGCGGGATGTTCCGCATGGCGGGGTGCGACGGGACTTCTACGGTGACAGTGCCGGAGGCAAAGGTGGGAATGTATTTAGTAAAGCGAATATCACCCATAAACTTAGAGAACCAGGTCCACATTCCATAGCCATCGAATTCGCCCAGGAGGGTGGCGTGATGGAAGCCGATCCAGCCGCCTTTGCCTTCGTTGACGTAGCGCATGAAGGCGTCCGCGGCGGTAGGAGTCCAGGCGTACGGCGGGTAATTCAATTGGAGGAACAAGCGGTATTGCGACAAGAAGTCGTCGTTGATCTTGTCTGTGTTCGCAATGTAATCGACGGAAAAGCCGTTGCTTTGACCTTCGCTTTGCAGCCAGACTTTCGCAGCGTCGACGAACGGTTTATGAATTCCTCCAGCCTCGGCGATCGCGAGTACTTTGAAGGATGGGTGTGGCGGCGTGCGGGCCGCTACGAAAGCGGTAAATAAGAGAGCCGGGAGCAGCGATCGCGCATTAGTCATCGTATCTGTTTATCGTAAGATCACGGGGTACCGTATGACGGCGGATCGATTGAACATTTTCGTAGCTGTCTGCCTGGCTTTTCTGACGGCACAGGGACAAGGTCAGGAGGCCTCCGGGACCTTGATCAGCAGTCAGTCCATTGTCCGGAACGTTTCGAACGGCAAGATCTATGCAGTGGATGAGCATGGCGGCGCGATCACCGTGATTGATCCGGCTACGAATTCGACAGCGCGCGTCAGGGTAGGCAGCGGACCGGAAGCTGTGGCGGTTAACTCAGTGACGGGCAGGGCCTATGTCGCGAACTCGTCGGACGGGACAGTGAGCGTACTGGATGGCGGAAAGAATATTGTCATCGCGACTG
The DNA here is from genome assembly GCA_964658695.1 of uncultured Solirubrobacteraceae bacterium. Taxonomy (GTDB): domain Bacteria; phylum Acidobacteriota; class Terriglobia; order Bryobacterales; family Bryobacteraceae; genus Bog-105. Next base: position 2,407 of record CBAAAA010000592.1, read on the forward strand.
TGAAGGCAGGTCCACACCCCTATGTGCTGGCGGTGAACGAGAAAACGGATAAGGTCTATGTGACGAATACGTTCAGCGATGCGGTGGGCGTGATTGACGGGGCGACGGATGCAGTGAAGCTGATGAAGCTAGGCTCAGCAGATAACATCGTCGCCGATTCCGGAAGGAGTCGTATCTTCCTGCTAGGTTATGAGGACCCCGCAGTGCGGATTCTGGATGGCGAGACCGACTCTGTCGAGAAGATTAACATCGGTAAGCACCTATGGGGAATGGCTGTGAACAGTGCGATGGGCGATGCTTACTTTACCCGTATTCAGGACGGTGAACTGGTGGCGCTGGATGCGGCTTCTCATCGCATGACAGCGGTTGCGGTGGGTAGTCTTCCCTGCGCAGTTGCAGTGGACGCAAAAACCAACACTGTCTACGTGGCAAATTATGGCGACGACACGGTGACGGTGATTGATGGCGGAAGATTGCAGGCGATTG
>CBAAAA010000593.1:0-2890 GCA_964658695.1 uncultured Solirubrobacteraceae bacterium
CGCGTCATCGTGAACATTCAATAGCCCTACAGGGCCAGAGTGGGTGTCACGCGGACTCACCCGTGGGCCTTAGTATCGATTAGCGAACCTGAAAGAGCTTGTCATAACGAATTACTTATGTAATGATCTCATAAGCATATTCTTATGGCCGCAACCAAAGCTGTAACCGCTGCAGATACGCTCTTCAAGGCCATCGCGCATCCCGCGCGCAGACATATCCTCGCCCTGCTTGCCGAGTCCGATCAGACGGTAAAGGAGCTTACGGCGTGTTTTGAAATGTCGCAGCCCGCCATCTCGCAACATCTACGGGAGCTACGCGAAGCCAGGCTCGTCTCTTCCAGCAAAGTTGGATCTGAACAGCACTACCATTTCACCGGTGCCCCGATCAAGATGGTCTACGAATGGTGTATCCAGTACCGCGGATTCTTCGATCCGGCCGGTCATGCCTGGGTCTTCGCTTCAGTGCAGCCGGATACCACGCTTCCGGAAAAAAAAGGAAATAAGCATGGCCGTTAAGGGATCGGTTCCGCAACCGGGAGTCATCGTTCCCCACTTGGTCGTGCGGGATGCAGCCGAGGCTGTAGACTTCTACATTCGGGCCTTCGGAGCGTCCGTTTTGTACCGCTCGCCTTCTCCCAGCGGTGTGGGGGAGCACATCCACCTCAAACTGTGGTCCTCACTGATACAGGTTTCAACCGAAGAGCCCCGGCAAAGGGAAACCCGCATCGAAGGAGCCCTGCTCGCTTCGCCCGAAACGCTCTCTGGCTCCACCTGCGTCTTCCAGGTCGGCGTTGAGGATGTAGACGCGGCCTACAAACAGGCGGTCGACGAAGGAGCTTCCCCAGCATTGCCGCCAATGGACATGTTCTGGGGAGATCGTTACGGCTGGGTCCGTGATCCCTTTGGCCATGTCTGGGCACTTGCAAAGGTAAATGAAATACTAAGCCCGGCCGAGATTGAGCAGCGGCTCCAAGGACTTTCCGCACAGTCGAAAGGACAGAACAAATGAAACAAATCACGATCACGCTTTTGCTTGCTATCTCCCTCGCCGCGGTTGCGCAGACCCCGTCAGCGCAGGATCCGTTCAAGGCCCTTAGCTTCCTCGAACAGAACTGGGAGGCAAATACAAATGGCTACGCCGGTGTTAACTCAGCGGGATCATACACTTTCCGCCGTGAGCTCGGCGGTCACATCCTGGCCCGCCGCAGCACTGGCGAGGTGACTTGCAAAGGTCCTGCCGACTTCGACTGTGGCCACGGAGATATGCTTTATGTCTACCCGGATGCACCCGGCCAGCAGCTCAAGGCGATCTATTTCGACAACGAAGGCCACGTCATCCACTACGACGTCTTTACACCAACTCCCTTGTCCGTCATCTTCCTCTCCGAGCCCTCAGGGGGAGGTCCCCAGTTCCGTCTTATGTATGAACTCAAGGGCGCTCTGCTCTTCGGCAAGTTTCAAAGCCAGATGCCCGGACAAGCCGAATGGAAGTCGTATCTCGAATGGAGCGGGCCAAAACGATAGGCTTAGCGCACTTTGGCAGGTGCAGCCTGTTCGGTTTTGGGAAGGATGGTGCCGCAATTGGACGCAAGGTTGCGAAAGGAACAACCGCAGCGATTGATAAACGCGACGTTTCGCAGGTTTCGAAAAGAGATCGGCGTTGGCCAGAAGCGTGCAACATTCGCGACGATGTAACGCTTGGAGGAAAAGATGACCACCGACACGAACGAGCGACCGAAACGCGCAGGAGTCACAATAGCGATGGACTATGTGGACGCGTTAGCGAGCGACTTGAAGGCTGCGGTTCGATCTCTTAGCCGGGTGGGAACGTTGTGGGCATCTGTGGCACTCACTCTGGCGCTAGGTATTGGTGCTAATTCGGCAATTTTCAGCGTGGTGCGCGGTGCGCTGCTGCGTCCGCTGACGAATCGCGATGAAGACCGGCTGATTTACATCCAACAGAGCGCTCCCGGCATGCAGGTGAACAATGCCACATTCTCGATTCCCGAGATTAACGATATCGAAGCACACTTGAAGACGATCAGCAAGCTGGGCACGTTCTCGACGGTGGACTTCACGGCGCAGGGATTCGGCGAGACACGTGAGATTCATGCCGGAATCGTAGATGGCGCTTACTTTGAGGTCATGGGGCTGAAGCCGGTTTTGGGCCGACTGCTGGATGCGCGGGATGACGGCCCAACGGCCGCGGGCGCGGTGGTGCTCACGCATAAATTTTGGGCCACCACCATGCATTCCGATCCCCACGTTTTAGGAAAGGCCGTGCGACTGGGCAGCTTCATGAAGGTTCGAGCCGCAACGATTGTGGGAGTGCTGGAGCCGTCGATACCGTATCCATCAGATACCGAGCTGATTGCAAACATCGTCACAAGTACGCATCATTTATCGGCAACGATGGTGCAGGGGCGGGAGCATCGCATGACCGATGTGTTCGGGCGACTGGCTCCCGGCGCTAGCCTGAAGTCGGCGCGCGCGGAGCTTCGGACGGTTTACGCAGCAATGTTGGCGGCGCATCCGGACACCTACAAGCCGGAAAACCATTTTCAGATCGATGCCCGGCGGTTGCGCGATCAGATCAATGCGGAGGCGAGCGTTGTGTTGTGGCTTTTGTTTGGCGCCTCGGGACTGCTGTTCGTGATTGCCTGTTCGAATGTCGCAAACCTGATTATGGCGAGAACGGTGCGCCGGGAGTCGGAACTGGCGCTTCGCGCGGCGCTGGGAGCAAGCACAACCGCGATCCGGCGATGGCTGCTGGCAGAGAGCTTGGTTCTGTGCGGTACCGGCGGCGCGCTTGGTGTGCTGATAGCCATACCACTGGTGACTGTCCTGATTCGTTACGCGCTCCGGTTCACCGTAAGAGCGGCGGATGTCA
>CBAAAA010000594.1:0-2884 GCA_964658695.1 uncultured Solirubrobacteraceae bacterium
GTACACGCGAGCGGCAAGTAGAAGAGCGCCATGGCCGTCAGCCAGAACACCAGATGCGCCCGCCCCAATTCGGCCGCAACCCCTACCCAGGCAGCACCCACCACGCACAAAATCTGCGCCAGAACCAGATCGCCGAGCCCAAGCACCCGGCGCAGATGCGGCTGCTCTTCGGCCTCGGAAATACTTTGGTGTCGTGCCGGACTCGCCAAGTTGTTCCAGGATTACACAGCTGTTTTCGGTTGTGAACCGGCCTTACGTTTTCGACGGCGCGCGCGCATATAGGTCGCTAGCGCGCATATAGACTGTTGCAGCGTTGAATTTAGATGATGGCTCTTAGAATGCTCCCGGCAACGGTTCTTCTGCTTGGTGGTTTCGCCTTCGCGAAGCAGGCCCCAAAAGATCCGTTCTCGATAGGAATTACTATCGTGAGCCATGTGGGATGCCCTGTTTTTGTGGACGGCGTAGACGTTGGTTCACCTGCTGAACGTGCCGGTATCAAGGTTATACGGGGGTTTCGAGATATTCATGCTGCGAGATCCAGATCAGGTGATGGTCGCTGGAATTGAAGATGGCCCCGCAGCAAGGGCGGGAGTTCATTGGGGCGACATTGTGCGAGAAGGATTTACATTGTTTCCAGTAAAGACCCGCTTCAGACCCTCGTCTCACGTCTGTCTTTAGAATGCGCCTTCGCAGTTCCCTGGTACATGGAAACGGCTTGACTCAGAGCAAGCAGGATGGAGTCCATTTGAGCGTGCGTATCAGCTTCCAGAACAATTTTGGCGTAAGGACGCGCCGGTTCCCTGTGAAAAGCCACCCGTGGAGCGTTGGCGTTCGAATCCGCTGGTTTCTCTTTCCTTGCCGAACTCGCCTTCCTGGGCTCATACCCGGGTCGCCGCCGGCGCGCGTGAAAGCATTTGTTGCAGTCCAGACATCGATAGGGCCAACTGTTGAAGAGCGCGCGAAGCTTGTCCGGGACCGTCCTGCGACGCCTCCGGGCGGTGTTTGTGCTCTGGCAATTTGGGCACCCAGTTAACGGCATGCCTTATTGATCGGCACGTGCGTCCCGGAACTTTAGCCGGATTCTATCGCCCACCGGATCTGCACTAATTCCGTTTCGCCTGCTCGGAGCGAAGTTCCTGGTCAAAGCCGGTCTTGGATTGTGCGACAAATCGAGCCATCTCGCCCGGATCGACAAACGGATTCGCTGCTCCCGGTTTCTCAAGCGCCAGTTTTTCCTTCATATGAAAGAATTCCGCATGATTGGACAGGAACACGTCGCAGGGAAGTTTCTGAAGCACGTCGAAGCTGTGTTCATAGTCGGAGATCATCCGCGGATAATATTTGTTCCCGACCAGATGATAGCCCGGGACTGAGGTGCTGCCGTAGAACACGACCTGGTACGTCTTGCCGTTTTCCGAAACCGGCATCGTCCAAGTCGTGCAGCCTTTCGTGTGACCCGGTGTCAAGACCGCCTTTATCGTGACCGATCCTACCTGCACCGTCTCTCCGTTGCCGATGATCCGATCCACTTTTACAGCAGGAAAATGATCGTCCCAACCAGCGCCGTAGCTGCTTTGAAAACCCGTATTCAGTGTCTCGGCGTCCCCTCGGCTGGCGACCATCTTTGCTCCCGAGGCGCGCTTCAGTTCCGCCAGTCCGCCCCCGTGGTCGTAGTGAGCGTGGCTGTTCAGCAGGTATTTCACATCCCTCATATGGAACCCTAGCGCCGCAACGTGCTTCTCGATTTGTGGAGCACTCTCCGGCAACCCGCCGTCCAGCAGAATGTGCCCGTGCGGCGATGTAATCAGGTAGGCGCCAAGACCGGCAGTGCCGACATAATAGATATTCCCGATGACGTGGAACGGCTGCTGCGGCAGATTCCAAACCTGCCTTCTCGAAAGCGTCGCCGGCCCAAGCGAGGCGATCGCGAGGAATACCAAGACCAGCCGGCTCATCGAGAAACTCACCGGCGCCAGCAACAATCGCTTCATCAACATCTGTTGTACACCGGACGAATCGCGCTCCTTCAGCCCCTGCTATTCTGTGGACCAACAAACACGTGCCGATTAAATTTCCTTCCCTCCTCCGCGGCTTTGCAGTCATGACAATGCTCTTCACGGAAAGCACCGGTGCTCAGGGATCAAACGCACCCCTGACCAACGAACCGCAGGGGCGAGACCCGAAACAGGCTATCGACGAGTCGTACACGCAGCGGATTGCGAAGTACACCACTGCGCCCGAGTTCAACTCTCCCCTCACCAACTACCTTCCCGCCTCTTCCACCGTGCCGACGCCGGCGAAGGTCCTGGGTGACGTTGCGGGCGCACCCGATATCTTGCCGTATGCGGAAGACGTCTACCGTTACTTCCGCCTGCTGGAATCCAGCACACCGCGCGTCAAGGTGTTTACGATCGGACACACCGAAGAGGGACGGGAGATGATTGCGGCCGCCGTGGCGGATGAGTCTCTGCTATCCCAGTCCAGAGCCAACGAAGCTCGCCTTGCGAAGCTTGCAGATCCACGAACGATCCACCTGAATGACTCGGTCGCGCAGTCACTTATAAGCGAATCCTATCCGGTTTACTACATCACGGGAACTATCCACTCGCCTGAGACCGGCGCGCCGACCGCGCTGATGGAACTTGCCTACCGCCTGGCCGTCGACAACAGCCCGTACATCCAGTTCATTCGCAGCCATATGATTGTGCTGATCACTCCAGTGGTCGAAGTGGACGGTCGCGATCGCATGGTGGATATTTACAAATGGCACAAGGCTCATCCCGACCAGAATTATCCGCATCTTCTTTACTGGGGCCACTATGTGGCTCACGACAACAATCGAGACGCCATGGGAATGACGCTCGACCTGACGAAGAATGTGTTG
>CBAAAA010000595.1:0-2867 GCA_964658695.1 uncultured Solirubrobacteraceae bacterium
TCTATTGACCAAGATTGATCGAACTAAGATCGATGGAACTAAAATCCGATTGAATTAAAATAACGTTGTCGGCGGAATTTGGTGGCTAGGGTTCCGATCCCCAGGGTCGGTCCAAGCGCCACAGGGGACCAGGCGGTCCGCACCCAAGGGCAAAAATCCCAGAGGGCAAAGTCGAAACAGACGTTGTGTATCTTGGGAGCCTTTTGGTGTTTCACTTATCGAAGCTTCTAACGAAGCGGGCCGCTGGGAGCAAGAGCCGTAGTCTTTTGGGCGCTTGTCTGGCGCACATCCCGCATGATGGCTACACAGACCTGCCGTATGCGCTTCTTCCGGTACGGCAAGCACAGTTCGGCTTGTCTTACATGGGGCTCGCCATAGTTCGCGCGCTCTATTACGGCACGATGAGCGGACTTCAGGTTCCGGCCGATCGCTGCACCAGCCGGTCAACGCCCCGATCAGCCCTCGCGCTCTCGACTCTCATTGCGGCTGCCGGGTTTGTCGCGATGGCGCTGCCCACTGGCTTCGCGGGTCTGTGTGCAGGACTCGTTCTTGCCGGAGCCGGATCAAGCGTGCAACATCCACGCGCCTCGCATCTGGTAACCCGCAGCTATGGCTCAGAATCGCGCGGTGCACTGGGCATCTACAATTTTGCCGGCGACCTGGGGAAAGCGACCCTTCCGGCAACGGTCGCTCTTCTGCTACCGGTCCTGCCATGGCGAACCGTGGTCGGGCTTATGGGCCTACTCGGGATTGCCGTCGCGTCCAGTCTGCTTGCGGTTATACCGAAGGAGCCTGGCGCCGCTTCGATCCAGCAAAAGTTACAAGACACTCGCGAAAGTCGTGGAGGTTTTGGTGTGCTGCTCTCTATAGGTGTTCTCGATACAGCAACGCGTATGGGCTACCTCCTGTTTCTTCCATTCCTCATTCATGGACGTGGGGGATCGTCAGCGATGGTGGGTCTTGGACTGGCTTTGTTATTCGTTGGTGGAGCGTTTGGCAAGGCGAGTTGTGGCTGGCTCGGTCAGCGCGTCGGCGTGGTCGGGAGCGTGGTTGCAACCGAAATTGCGACAGCCGCGCTGATCGTAGTCACGTGCGTAACTCCGATCACGGCGATGCTGATAGTGCTCCCGATGCTTGGCATGGTGCTGAACGGCACATCGTCCGTCCTGTATGGCACAGTTCCTGAACTTGCCCCCAAAGGCAATACCGGTCTGGCGTTTGCTTTGTTTTATACAGGCGTCATTGGCTCGGGCGGCCTCGCGCCAATCGCTTACGGCGCAATCGCCGACTATTCCAGCCAGCTGATTGGCATTCTTTCGTCGGCCGGTACGGCATTGGTCATCGTACCGCTGGTCTTGAGTCTCCGTTCGCTTTTCTCAAATTCGGGAGGCGGTCGTGACCTTCGGAATCCGCGGAGAGGTTTGAATAATCGTGGGGCAAGCCCTCCGTCTTGACCTCAACCAGAATGACTTTGCCGGATTTGCGGACGTCTGATTCAGTCGAATGGTCGTTTGCCAACGGATGCAAATCGTCGTGGTTGCCGTAATATCCCATGAGGTGCTCGTTGTCTGTGAACAAGGAATGACTGAAGGTGTAACCGGGCTGGGTATTCTCCGGGCGGACCCAGAAGTAACTGGAACCGGTGATGATATTGTCCCGAAAGACGAAGGCCCAAGATAGGGGCCTGACCAGACGGCCGCTTCGTATGCGCCGGAGACGATTGAGTGAGTTATGGAAACGTCTCGAATGCATTTGATCAGAACAAGGGCATTCTTGCAGCCGTAAAAGATGCAGTGATCGACTTTTATTCCGGCTCCGTGGGCCCAGATAGCCTCTGCACGGGCGAGGATTCTTTGCGGAGATGGGATAGGTTTGTCGCGCCTTTCGCACCGCTTCCTTAGGGAAAGTTCAAAGGAATGGCGTCGACCCGATCCTCACCGCCCAACCGAAATTCTGAAAGATATAACCGATATGAAACCCAGTGGTACTGCGACTTGGTTTTGGGTCCGCTCTTTGCATGCTTCTCGCTTGCACTGGATGCGTGCGTCCCGAGCGCCAAGGAGACGGCGTCACTATCACTTCTCTCGCCGGGATTCGCAATCTTCGTTCGCAAAGTCTTACCTCACATGTCCGTGCGCGGATTCGCGGGCGCGTGACCTGGGTAGACGGATTCCGCTCACTGGTTTTGGAAGATTCCGATGGCGGCATTGTTGTTGAACATCCCAACGTTCCAGTTGAATTGAAGGTTGGACAGCAGATTGAAGTGGCTGGCGAGGTGACACGCGTCCAACCTTACCCTGCCATATCGGGGCGGGCAGTTACGCTGCTGAACGCTTCGGTGAAATTGCCGGCGGCGGCCGAAATAGATGGGAAAGACCTGGATTCCATTCAATGGCAGTTCCGCTACATCCAGTTGGAAGGCGTTGTCCATAATACCGATGCCGGGCGCGGCGACCAGGCTTGTTTCAGTCTATTTGCCTTCGGCCGGCAAATCACGGTGAGGGTTCGAGATAGCTTAGGCGATGACTATAGCCGCCTGGTCGATGCGCGCGTCCAGGTGAGAGGGGTTCTTCGTCTGAACCCGGACGCAACAGGACAACTCAGAAGTGCCGAAATAGCCGTTCAGTCCACGGCGGCATTGAGAGTTTTGGAGCCCCAGAAAGAACCCGCACAGATCCCCCTCACAACAGTGGCTGAGATTCGCTCCGGGGGGCCCTCGCCAGTGCATCGAATCCGGCTGCGCGGCGGGTTGGTCCGCGATGGCCAGGATTTCATCTTCCGCGATGCGACTGGCAGCATTCCGCTAAGGCCAAACCTGCTTCACGATCTGCTTCCTCACATATTTATGATGTTCTGGAGTGCGATAT
>CBAAAA010000596.1:0-2848 GCA_964658695.1 uncultured Solirubrobacteraceae bacterium
GGCTGCGGGTTCGGAGGATGAGGCGGCCGGTGGAATGGAATTGGAGGCTCGTAGTTCCAATGGGTGGTCGCGCAGAGCAGCGGTCAGACGCTCGAGGGAGTCGGACAGGGAGATGCCGTAGAAATCCTCGCCGTCAATGCTGCCGAACCAGTCGTTGATCTTGATCTCGGAAGCGGCGTTGATGGAGTGAGAGAAGCCTCCGGTGGTCGCATCGGTGAAGCGAGCCCCGAAAGTAATCAGGCAATCCGAATTTTCGATGGTGCGGCGTACGTGTTCGCGGGACACGGATCCGTTGTAAATGCCCAGCCATTGCGGATGGAATTCAGAGACGATTCCCTTAGCGGTCGGAAGAATGGCCACCGGGAGACGAGATGCTTCGAGAAGATCTTGCAGTTGCGTGTCGAGGTGGAATCTGTCTACGTCCGCATCGACCAAAAGGACGGGCAGCTGTGCGGCATGCAGACGGAAGAGCAGACGCCGGATGAACTCGTCCAGCATATTGACGTCGCTTACATATTTCGAGAGCGGTTTGGTCTCCGAAGGAGCGATGTCGAGGAGAACGACGTCGGACGGCAGTTGGAGATAGACAGGCCGCTTCTCAGTGATGCAGGCGAGAAGGCAGCGGTCGATCTCCGATACCGAATTTTGCGGCGTGAGAAGAGCCTGCGCAACGGTAAACTGCCGCATACAGGTCATCATGTTGTCGTAGTTTCCGTCGGCGAGGGTGTGATGGAGCAGCGCACGCCGGTTGATGCTGGAGAGCGGGGGAGCGCCGGTGATCACCACCACAGGAACGCGCTCCGAACAGGCTCCGGCTACGCCGTTTAGGGCACTCAGCTCACCAACACCGTAGGTCGTCAGCAGCGCCGCGCAGCGCGCCGTTCGGGCATAGCCATCGGCAGCGTAAGCGCCATTCAGCTCATTACAGTTGCCGACCCAGCGGATCCCGGGATCAGCCGCGATCTGTTCCAGGAAGGCGAGATTGAAGTCTCCCGGCACCCCGAAGATGTGTCCGATCCCTTCCTGTTTGAGACGTTTGATAAGAAATTCGCCAACAGTGGTTGTGCCGGTTCTTTTCTCGCTTGTTGCCTCAGTTTCCAGTGGTCTTCCCATATTGCGGCTTCCAGAGGTACCCTAGCAGACTGATGCCGATCTATATTGCGCTTTTGCGGGCAGTCAACGTGGGTGGTCACCAACTAATCAAGATGGACGCGCTTCGCACGGTCTGTGAATCGTCTGGGCTGGAGCGGGTGAAGACTTATGTGCAAAGCGGGAATGTAGTGTTCTGGAGCGAAGAGAAGAACGAGGCGAAGGTCGCGGCACGACTGCAGAAGGCGATTGAGCAGAGTGCCGGGTTTGCGCCTGACGTCATTCTTCGTACGCGAGCCGAGGTGGAGTCAGTCATCGCTCGCAATCCGTTTGCGGCACGGAAGGACGTTCCAGGGAACAAGCTGCTGGTGACGTTCTTCGATCATGAACCTGAACGTGAGGCGGCTGCCAAAGTGAATGCGATGAAGCTTCCGCCAGAAGAGTTTCACCTGCTAGGGCGAGAGCTTTACGTGTTCTATCCGCAGGGATCCGGGCGCTCCAAATTTCCGGTCGTGTCCATCGGCAAGACACTGAAGGCCGCTGGCACCGCTCGCAACTGGAATACCGTGTTGAAGCTTTTCGAAATGGCGACAGAGGCCGAGCTAGCCGGTTGAACGGGCGGCCATCCTAATATGGAAGAGTAAGTTTGCATGCCAGAAAATACCTTTGACATTGTTTCCAAAATCGACCTGACCGAGGTCTTGAATGCCATACAGCAGGCGTCGAAGGAGATTCAGACTCGCTACGACCTGAAGGACAGTAAGTCGTCGATTGAATTGAATGAGAAAGAACATAAGATCCTGTTAGCCAGTTCGGATGAATTTAAGCTGAAGGCCGTCACGGAGATCCTGGGCCAGAAGCTCGTGAAGCGCAACGTACCGCTGAAGGGGCTGGAATACGGGACCCTGATACAGGCGTCGGGCGGCAGCGTTAAGCAGGAAATTCTTCTGCAGCAGGGCATTTCGACGGAAAAAGCGAAGGACATGGTGAAGCTGATCAAAGACAGCAAATTGAAGGTGCAAACGACCATTCAAGGCGATGTTGTACGGGTCAGCGGCAAAGACCGTGACGTGCTGCAACAGGTGATGGCGCTGCTGCGCGGGAAAGACTTCGGTATCGATATGCAGTTCACCAACTACCGATCGAACTGATGGCGCGGCGGATTGAATCCTTTTTCGTGAACGGTCCTGCCGGCAAACTGGAGTGCATGTTAGAGGAGCCTGAAGACGCTGCTCCCGTGGAAGCGGCTTTGATCTGCCATCCTCATCCGCAGCATGGCGGCACAATGCTCAATAAAGTGGTTCATCGGCTGGCTCGAGGATTACGGAAAACTGGATGCGTGGTGTTGCGCTTCAACTTCCGGGGGGTAAACCTGAGCGAGGGAGAATATGGCCACACTCTCGGAGAAACCGAGGACGCGAAAGCGGTACTGGCTGAGCTGCGCCGCCGTTATCCGGATCTTCCTTTGCTAGCCGGCGGGTTTTCCTTCGGTTCAAGGATTGCGTTGCGAGTTGCCGCGGACGAAGCGGGGGTGATGCGGGCAATCGCGGTTGGCTTTCCTACTCGTTATCCGGACCGTGAGTTCGTGTATGACGTAACTGTTCCGAAGTACTTCATACACAGCACTCACGATGACTTCGGGCCGCGTCCCGAGATGACTGAGTTTTTTGACTCGCTGCCGGCGCCCAAACAGCTGGATTGGATCGAGGCGGCCGATCATTTTTTCCGGGACAATCTGGACGGGTATGAAGCGGTGGTC
>CBAAAA010000597.1:0-2840 GCA_964658695.1 uncultured Solirubrobacteraceae bacterium
GCCGTCCTCTCAGGATACGAACATAGCTCCTCAAAACAGTTACGTGTATACCCTCGGTGTACCGTATAACTTGAATGACGCGACACAAATATCACGAGCGGTTGAAGGAAAATTTCCCGTGTCGAAATCAGCAGCCGCGACATCTCCCCTAATACTGGTTCGTTCTCTACAAGATGCCTGAACAAGACACCTCCTCCCAGAATGTGCCGCCAGGAGTCAATCCCTGGCTAATTGCTATCGCGGTCGTTCTTCCAGCATTTATGGAGGTGATTGATACCTCCATCGCCTCTGTTTGCATTCCTTACATTGCCGGAAGCCTTTCCGCATCCAATGACGAAGCAACGTGGGTGCTGACGTTCTATCTGCTGTCGAATGCCATCGTGCTTCCGGCGAGTGCCTGGTTTGCTCTCCGCTTCGGCCGCAAACGATTCCTCATCACTTCGATCGTCATCTTCACCATCGCATCCTTCTTCTGTGGCGCCGCCAATAGCCTGATCATGATCTTGGTGGCTCGCCTCGTGCAAGGCGCCGGGGGCGGAGCGCTGCAGCCGCTGTCCCAAGCCATCCTGACCGAAAGTTTCCCGCCCGAGAAGCGCGGCCTCGCCATGGGCATGTTCGGTCTCGGCGTTGTGGTCGCCCCCGTGCTTGGACCTACCCTCGGCGGCTGGCTCACGGATCAGTATTCCTGGCGCTGGGCGTTCTACATCAACATCCCCATTGGCGCCCTCGCTATCTTTCTGATCTCCCGTTACGTCATCGATCCGCCCTACATCAAGAACGCCAAAGTAGGCAAATTGGATACCATTGGCCTCGGTCTGCTCGCCGTCGGTCTCGGCCTGTTGCAGATTATCCTTGATCGCGGTCAACAGGACGACTGGTTTGGCGCAACCTGGATCCGGTGGGGCTTCACCATCATGGTCATCTGCCTCGCCATGTTCGTGTTTTCGCAACTCACTCGAGAGAAGACGCTCGTCGATCTGTCCATCTTCAAAACCCGAAACTTCTCTGTCGGCTGCCTTCTCATTTTCATGTTCGGAGCCGCCATTTATGGAGCGGTCACCATTCTGCCCCTCTTTTTTCAGGAGATGCTGGACTACTCCGCCTGGTGGGCAGGCCTGGCCGTCTCTCCTCGCGGTCTCGGGTCCATCATTGCCATGCCGATCGTCGGTCTTCTGGTTGCCAAACTTGATACCCGCGCCATGGTCTCCACCGGGTTCCTCATCTTCGGGGTCTGTAGCCTTATCTGGAGCATGCTCACCCTCGATATCTCACCTTGGTCACTGACCTGGCCAGTCGTCATCAGCGGTTTTTCTTTGGGCTTGGTCTTCGTGCCGCTCTCCACCGTGACCTTGGGCGCGCTGCCTCCCGAAAAGGTCGGCAATGGAAGCGGACTCTATAACCTGTTCCGAAATATCGGCGGAAGCGTCGGCATCTCGGTCGTCGAAACGGTGCTCACACGCCACCAGCAGACACATCGCAGCGAGCTGACTCGCAATCTTACCTCCACCCTGCCGAACCTTCAAAACTCGCTCAGCTACTTCACCAGACTCTACACACCCATGAGTGGTCCTCTGGTCGCGAATCAGCAGGCCGTCGCTCAAGTCGGACAGGAACTGGACCGTCAGGCCCAGTATTGGTCTTACGTCGACGACTTCCGATATATGGCTCTCGCGTGCTTTATTTGTGTCCCATTGGTTTGGACGCTAAAGAAAGTGAAGGCGCGAGGCGCGGTAGCAGGAGCCCACTAACAATCAGGCAAGCCCGAATCAAAAGATAAAATTCAAACCACCACGCAGCCCACGCGGCGATTGAACCAGCAGTAGATTATGTCCGTCACCGCCCGTCGCAACAGGTAAGTAACCTTGCGCCAGAATGTTGCGGACGTCGGCCGTCAATTCTAAATGTCCCGGCATGCCGAACAGCGAAGGAAGCGGCTGCCGCACCAGAATGTTGAGCCCCGGCATCACGTCAATGTTCTGCGTGGTGAAAACGTGCGACGGTACGATTGCGCCATTGGCGACCCAGCCGTAATTGGCCCGCACTTTGGTACCGCAACCAGGAAGCCTGGCCGCAAAACTCATATTGGCCACATTGCGGTCGCGCTCGTCCAGTAAGGAGTTCCGTGGTTCGAAATTCGATTGCGTAGTAAACCCGCCCATTCGCCCATAGGCCGCCGCAACCTCCGTGGAACCACCCAGGTCCTGCGTCACAGACGCCAGCGCACCGTTTCGTTTATAGCTGCCGATATTGTAAATCAAGGTCTTTGAAACGCCGTCTGATAACAGATTGCCGGCGGGCAGGACATCGGTGTTCCCGGCGACATTCACGCGGCCGTTCGAGGTGTCTTCGTTAAACGCACTGACGGCGTACGTGCGCGACCCCGAGATCTTCTGATATCCCATCTCATACGTCAGAGTTCTTTGCAGAACCATGCGATCATTCGCATAAGAGAGCTGTGGAAGGCGAGTCAGTGTACTCGCCACTGCACTCAGATCGCTGTCTCCCTCGGCCTGCAGAAGCCCCATTCCAGGCTGATGGTCCGTCAGTTCGTCAGGGCGGCCTCCGTTGCTGTACGCAGCAAGAATCTTCCCCAGTTTGCCAGCCGAAACCGTCATCCGGGCGAAGGGACTGATCCGGCTGGTATGTTGCACAGCATCCACTGATTCCCCGGTCATCCCATATTCGAAGTGCACATCATCCAGCGGATCGAACGTTTGATAGATCCCGATCGACATGGTCCGTACTGTCAGGCCCCCAGCCGAAATGCCGCCCGACGTTCCATTCATTCCGCCAGACAGATTCGAACCTGGTATTCCGGATCCGCCTGCTAATCCTAGCTG
>CBAAAA010000598.1:0-2824 GCA_964658695.1 uncultured Solirubrobacteraceae bacterium
ATCGGCTACTTCAGCGATATTGACCTCATCGATCTCGGCGGCCTGGTCGATCGCCTCGCCTGTCGTGTCGTCTGCGGCGGCGTCGCAGTTTGCGATGGTGATCCTGCCACAGCGTTGTCTGGCGCGGCGATGAGGCGGCTCCTCGCCCTTTCGTAAGAACTCGTCAAACAGCTCCGAGTACATATAGGAATAGCCGTGTCCCCAGCGGTTCACAGTCAGTCCAACAATGTCCCTGGCCGGATCAAAGCCATACGGTCCCAGAGCGCGCCCCAGCTGGTCTCGAGCATTACGTTCGAATGTCTCGAATGTGGTTGCATACATCTCCGCTCGTCCCAGCCGGTATTGGTCCTTCAATGGCAAACCAGGCCGGCTGTAGCCGCGAAGCATGGTGAGGACCGTGGGCTCGTCAGGACTCTGTGAATGAGTGTATGCTCCCACAGAGATTGGTTGTTCGAGCGTGATTGAGCTGTAATAACCGGTCGGGAATTGATGAGATTGACCCCTGCCTTCTTGAACGGCTGCCAGTTTCTCAGCCAGACATTGACCCAGAGATTGGGCGCTTTCACTTGATAGGCAAGCGCCTCCTTCTGCCACTTGGGGAGTTCCGGACAGATGTAAGGAATGATCATATGCCAACACGCCAAGACGCAGCGCTTGCCGTGTGCGCGATAGAAGCGGCCGCCGCGAGAGTAGACTACTTCGACCTCGTTTTCCGATTGTTTTACGTTGACCGCGGTGCTGTTGAGGCGTATTCGAATGGCGGAATCGGATCGATCGAGAAGTGCGTAGTCCACCCTGCCCGTCATGCTGTCTTCGACGGTCGAACCGGGCAGGGCATCGGGAATGAGTTTGCGAACAAGAAGGCGCGCGACAGTGGCATTTCCGTCCGGGAAATGAAAGACTGCATCGTTGTCCTCGGTCTCGGGTGTTCCCAGGTCCATTCCCCCGAATCCCGGCAGCCCGCGGTTGTAGCCGTTGAGGGCGGAGATGGCATCCAGGCCCCGGGCACTTCCGAATGTACGATCCCGGAGGTAGATCGCCACCTTCTCGTTGCAACCGGCTACGTTGAGGATGAAATCCTTGTAACTGATTTCGCTCAGCCGCTTCCTCCGCGCTTGGACGGTTATTCCCGGCAGATATTCCCGTTTCTCATGGTAGAGGCGGTATACATCGTCTTTTGCCGCGTTGGAGAGCGGCGCGTCCTGCATCCATTGCTTCCATAGTTGCTCCTCATTTGGCGGCGTCAATGGTGCATACATGTAGCGGAAATCGCTCCAGGGTGCGGGATCGAGCACCAGCTTGTCCTCGCCGAACGTTTCTTTGTCGAAGAAGACGCCCATCCCCATGCCCAGCGAGGAATAGAAACGCTTATTGATGTTCCGAGCGGCCAGCGCTCTGATATCGATTCCGATTTCTGAGAGAAGGTTTTGGGTCACTTCGCTACCTTCGTAGAGCGCGAAAGTCCCTGCATTTGAGATCCGGAGTCTTCCGTCGAAAGAAAACTGGTTTCGTTTGGCGTGTCCGCCGAAGTCGTCGTGGTTGTCCAGCACCAGAACTTTCTTGTCAGCACCCTGAAGCTTCTTGCAGTAATATGCGGCCGAAAGTCCGCTGATCCCTCCGCCGACAATGACGAGATCGTAGCTTTCTTTTTCGTCAGTGACGGGACCGGAATGCTGCTGCAACGTGTGGTCCCGGAGTTCATGACCAACGGTGTAAGCCGCTGGGTACCCGCTCCCGCGCATCCCGGTTAGAGCTGGAGGATAGTACCCCGGAACCGTCGCCGGCTCAAAGGCAGCTGCGGCGGTCGTCTCGCCTGCTATTGCCGGATGCGATGCGGCGGCAGCCAGCGAGCCCAGCGCAAAGCCATTCAGAAAGTCGCGACGCAGGATATCCTGGCCCATTCCGAGTTCGTTATCCCGCTTTTTCGACATGCCTTATTCCTTTTCAGGAATATCGCACAAAGCGCGTATTTTCGGTTCGAAGCCAATTTTGCGATGGGTTAAGGCTGGGGATATCAGCTGGCCGAAGGTACAACACCGGCGAGCTCAGCAATTGCGTGATGCAGTTGCTCGGTCCTCACGGGCTTTGATAAGTAGGCATCCATCCCGACCGCAAGGCACTTTTCGCGGTCCTCGGCAAAGGCGTGTGCGCTCAAGCCCAGAATCGGCATATGCGCTCCGGTTTGGGCTTCGCGAGACCTTACCGCAGCCGCAAGACCGTAACCGTCCAACTCTGGCATTTGAACGTCCGTGATGAGAAGGTCGAACGGCTCCCGTTCCAGCGCTTTCAAAGCCAGGATGCCATTGCCGACCATGACGACCGAATGGCCTTTGGCTTTCAAGAGCCGCTCGATAACGATCTGGTTTACCTTGTTATCTTCCGCCACCAGTATCTTCAGCTTGGTGAACGTGCCCGTAATTCCTGGCGCCTGAGCGACAGAAACGGCCTTCGCCAGATTCGAGAGGGAAGCGGATGCGGCGCATCGTCCCACCTTTGCCGTGAAGTGAAACGTGCTTCCTTTTCCCACCCGGCTTTCCACCCAGATGCGACCAGTCATCATCGCGACTAAACGGCTTGAGATGGTAAGTCCAAGTCCGGTACCGCCGACTTGCCGCGTTGTCGACGCATCGGCCTGTGAGAATCGCTCGAAAATGATCGCCTGTTTGTCTTCCGGAACACCGACACCCGTATCAGAGACTTTGAAATGAAGCAACAGGCTCTCGCCAAGGGTTTCCGCCACCGCAACGGAGAGGCGGACTTCTCCCTGAGGAGTGAACTTCACGGCGTTGCCTATCAGATTTAGCAAGACCTGCCGGAGCCTGGT
>CBAAAA010000599.1:0-2803 GCA_964658695.1 uncultured Solirubrobacteraceae bacterium
ATTCTTGCGGGGAAGGTTCGGGAAGCGGTTGAGAAAGGCAGCGGAATCCGAGAGAAGATGCTGGAAGCGGGGATGGCTTATCTGCGCTTTTCAGTTGAGCATGCAGAGTATTTTCTGTTGATGTTCAACTCGGGCATCGACAAATGCAAGTATCCGGAAGTGCAGCGATCCGCGCAGGATGCGTTCAGTACGATTTTGAACCTATCGCTGGCATCAGAAGCCAGTGCGGAA
This sequence comes from uncultured Solirubrobacteraceae bacterium, assembly GCA_964658695.1. Lineage (GTDB taxonomy): Bacteria > Acidobacteriota > Terriglobia > Bryobacterales > Bryobacteraceae > Bog-105. The sequence goes on from CBAAAA010000599.1 coordinate 232, forward strand.
GCTGGACAAGTACGCGCGGTGTCGGCATGGGCGTTGATACATGGTTTGGCGGTCCTGAAGGCGGAAGGAGCTCTCGATCTGGTTGCCGGACCGAAACGGGACGTCGAGGATTTGCGGCCTGTCGTGTGCGACTTTGTGATCCGGCACAAGTAGGGCCAAGCCCGTACTTCAGATCGTTACGAATACGCAACCCACAAGATTTCCGGGTGATCGCCGCGCGAAGGTGCGGATCCGCTCCTCGGCAAATGAAAGTTCGTGGACTCCATTTCGAATCGGGCAGACGAGTCTTGGACGCGGGCAGATTTAGTAAGAATGGCTGCGAAACTATCAGAAGGTCAGTTTCAAAGCTAACTGCATCTGGCGTGGATTACTCGAAAAGACCTGGGTCCATTGCTGGAAGAGAGGGTTCGCAGGTTCGATAGCATTGCGCACCAGGTCTCCCTGGATGGAACCGGCCGCGTATCCAGCGCCGCTCCCGGTCGGGCCTGCGCCGCCGAAGGAACCGGCATCACTCAGGTACCCGCCCGTATATTGCGGATGATTGAAGATGTTGATGGCGCGAGCAGTGAACTCGAGTTTGAAGCGCTCAGTTAAGCTGATCCGCTTGAGCAGGGTGAGATCGATATTATCGATAGGGTTCAGGTTCAGGAGGCTGCGGCCGCCGTTCGGAAAGGTGCCCAGCGGCGCCGAGATAAATCTGGCATTCGGGTTGGTTGCGAGGTAAGCTACCGTGTCTCCCGCGCTGTTAGTTAAGGGAGTCGCATCGCTCCCGAGGTTGATGTTGCCGGCGGGATTGATCATGACGCGGTCCGGGGCGCTATCGGCGTTGAGATTGGAATCTACGGCGCTTTGAGGCGTGACATGCTGTCCCGATTGATACGTATATACAGGAGCGAGCTCCCAGTTTCCAATGACATTCTTCAACCACCAACTGCTGTGCTGAAAGAAGGGGACATCGTAGACCATTTGCAAAACGATGCGATTGCGGTAGTCAAGCAGGGAGGAGGCCCGCTCAATGCGAAGATCCTGAAAATCCATGGGACGGCGCGGCGCCAATACCGTTGTATCTACCGTGGCGCTTGAGTCGTCGATGTTATGGCTCCAGGTGTAAGACCCCTGGAATTGAAGGCCATTTGAGAAACGCCGGCTTAACTGGTTGGACCAGCCGTTATAACTGGAATTTCCCTGCGGCATAAAAGCCGTGATGAAGTTTTGATTGAAGCCTGAATTCGCGTATGCGGGAGTGAGGAAGCCATTGTTGTTGAAAGAGGTGGTAAGGGCTGCCAAGGTGTTGGGGAGCGCGTTCAACGTGGCTTGACTGGGAGCGCTGAGGTAAACGGGTAGGGCGTTGGAGGCATTAACTACGCCCTGGTTGTTGAGCTGCGTCTGTATGGGCAGAAAAAGTCCACGGGTGCCGGTATAACGAGATTCGAACACATATTTGCCAGCGAATTCGTGCTGGATGGCGAAGTTCCAGTTGATGGCCTCCGGGCGCTTCTGATTGGGGATAAAGCCGGAAGTGGCAGCCTGGGCAGCAGCACCCTCGGGCGGAGCGACTGAAGTATTGGCAGGGATGCCGCCGCCGGCGAGGAAACCGGTCTGATTCAGGCCTGTAACATCCACGGTGGTGGTGAGCTGAGGCGGCAGCGTCGTGCTTCCGAGATTGTCGTAGAGGACATCGTAAGTGAGACCGAAGCCGGCGCGGATGGATGTTTTGCCGCTTGTTCCGGGCGAATAGGCAATACCCACGCGAGGCATAAAATTCCTAGTTTGCGCGGTGGGCGACTTGAAGTCGATCAGACCAGGAACGCTGGCGCTGGCGTTCAGGTCTTGTGCGTTCTCGGTGAGCGGAACAGTGAGATATTCATAGCGCACGCCGAGATTGACCGTCAGGTTTGGCGTGAGCTTCCAATTGTCGTTCGCGTAGGCACCCAGCATTTGCTGATTCTGGTAGTAAGTGACGTTTCCGAGGCCGCGTTGCGCGATGATGTCTGGATTGGCATCGAAGAGATAGTCGGAAAGGTAAGTCCATTCGTAGTCGCCGCGCGCACGCTGGGTGAAGCTGCTGGGCGAAATAGCACTCCAGCCGTCAAAGCCGAATTTGAGGCTGTGGTTTCCTTTGGTCCAGGAGACGTTGTCGGTCAGTTGATAGAGGTTTTGAATGGTGTATTGAGGGGCGGCTGAATCAGGACCGTAGGCAGCGTTCAACTCGGATACGTTGATGTTAGGAAACGCATCGAGGCCGGGGAACGATTGATTGCCGAAGACTGAATCGGTAGCGTTTGAGCGGTTGTAGCCAAGCCTGAACTCGTTGATCAAAGCAGGAGTAAAGGTGTGATATTCGGAGAGAGTCGCGAGATAGGCATTGGTCGGAGTGACGCCGAAAAAGGCAGAGGGAAAGCCGACCGTGTCGACCGATCCTGTCCGGTTGAGAATGAATCGCCCGCGCAGGGAGTCTTTCTCGGAGATGTCGTAGTCGATGGACGCTACGCCGATCTCGGAGTTCGTGAAGTTGGGTAGAGCAGAAGAGATCGTCCCCACGGGAATGCTGAGCGCCCCGGTAGCGCCCGGT
>CBAAAA010000600.1:0-2774 GCA_964658695.1 uncultured Solirubrobacteraceae bacterium
GTTCTAGCCGCGCCCGCAGTGTTGCCTGTCCCCGCGGCAGGTCACAAATCCGCGATTGTCACAACCGTCGCCTGGTTTCGCGACCTGATGTTGTCAGTTCTGATCGCAGTACTGGTAATTCTCTTCCTTTACCGTCCCGTGAAGGTGGAAGGAACCAGCATGATGCCTAGCCTGTATGATCAGGAAAGACTTTTCATCAACCAGTTCAGTTATAAATTCGGGCTTGGGAAAATTGAGCGCGGCGACACGGTGGTGTTTTATTTTCCCGGGGAGCCCACTGAGTCTTACATAAAACGTGTGATCGGTCTGCCAGGAGACACAGTCAGCGTCGAGGATGGGTACGTCATTGTGAACGGTAAGAAACTACAAGAGAACTATGTTCCTTCCGAGTATCGTGACGACCGCAGCTACTCACCGAAAATGGTGCCTGCCGGTCAGTACTTCGTGCTGGGCGACCATCGCGTCTCTTCGAACGACAGCCGCGCCTGGGGATTCGTTCCCCGCAACTACATCTACGGAAAAGCTGTGTTTGTCTTTTGGCCGCTCAATCGCATTGGAGCCGTGCGTTAATCCCGATCCTTTTGCCCGATCGAGAATACCGCCACTTCCGCGCGCAGATTCGCAAGCACCGAGACCTTTCGATCCTTCCGGCCAAACATCTGCCGCTCGACCATCCAGTCCTGCTTCTTGCAAAGCGATATGAAATCGTCGATCGTGAGGAAGTGAAGGTTTGGGGACTCATACCAGTCGTAAGGAAAAAGCCTGGTTCGAGGAGCCCGTCCGCTGACCAGATGCGCCAGTCGGACGCGCCAGTGTCCGAAATTCGGAAACGCCACGATCGCGTGCCTGCCGACCCGCAGCATCTCACGCAACAGGCGCAAGGGATACCGCATCTCCTGGAGTGTCTGGCTGAGAATCACGAAATCGAAAGAGCCATCGGGATAATCGGCAAGCCCCTCGTCGATGTCACCCTGGTAAACAGATACTCCGCGCGCAATTGCATGCCGGACTTTTTCCCCTTCAATCTCCACACCGCGCCCGCGGATCTGCTTGTGCTTCCGCAACCAAGCCAGCAGATCCCCTTCTCCACAGCCTAAATCCAGTACGCTGGAGCCCGGCTCAATCATTTCGCCGATCATTGCATAATCCAGTCGCGACTGGACATGTACCGAATTCGGTTCAGTTCGGGAACTTTGCGTACGCGACGAACTGTTGCTCCGGTGAACACTCTGGAGAAAGCCTGTGATCAACTCACTCTGCTCTTTCGTCTCCAGCAGGAACGCATCATGACCGTAAGTTGAGGATAATTCGCAGAACGCGACGTCGATATTCCGGCTTCTTAGCGCGGCCACCAGTTCCAGCGATTGATAGGTCGGATAGAGCCAGTCCGAAGTAAAGCTGGTCACTAGAAACCGCACGCTGTCCCGCTCGAAGGCTTCGCCCAATGACTTGTGTCCGGCGGACACGTCGAAATAATCCATTGCCTTTGTGATGTACAGGTAGGAATTTGCATCGAAGCGGGTAACGAACTGACTGCCGCGGTAGCGGAGATAGCTCTCAACCTCAAACTCCACCGAGAAGTCGAACCCGAAGGCGTCTTTGTCCCGCAATCTTCGGCCGAACTTTTGTCGCATGGACGCATCACTCATGTATGTGATGTGCCCCACCATCCGGGCGACGGCCAAGCCGCGTGCCGGTGGCTTCAGGTGGTAGTAGTTGCCCTCGTTCCAGTCGGGATCGGACATGATTGCCTGGCGGCCGACCTCGTTAAAGGCGATCTGTTGCGCGCTGTGCTTCGTTGTGGCGGCAATGGGAATCGCGGCGGCAACTGATTCCGGATAGGCGACCGCCCACTCCAAAGCCTGCATTCCTCCCATGGAGCCGCCCGCCACTGCCAGCAGGCGCTCGATGCCGAGGAAGTCCACCAACATCTTCTGCAGGCGCACCATGTCGCTAATAGTGATCACCGGGAACTTCATCCCGTATGGTTCGCCTGTTGAAAGATCGATGGAGATCGGTCCCGTCGTGCCCCGGCATCCACCCAGCACATTGGAAGAGATCACGAAATAGCGATCAGTATCGAACGGCAGTCCGGGACCGATCATCGCGGACCACCAGCCAGGCTGCCCTGTGGTCTTGCTAACACCAGCAGCGTGAGCATCACCGGAGAAGGCATGCAGAACAAGAACCGCGTTGTTCTTTTCCGCGTTCAGTGTTCCGTACGTCTCATACGCCACGTCGACATTCATCAGCGTCACGCCGCAGTCTAAAGGCAGCGATGGAAACGTGACAACCTGCGTCTCGACGACAAACGAGGTCTGAGTGGATACCGACACTTACTTTAATTGTCGTATGTCAAGCCAAAGACAGCAATGCGGTAGCCTCGAAACTAATGTACTTCCTACTGCTTGCTCTTCTCGCCTTTGCTTCGGCAGCCGAGAAGCCGGCCGATCCGTATGCCCCCTTGCGCCTGTATAACGGAAGCTGGGAGGTTACGCGGAAGGGCGCGACGAAGCCGGACGCGTTAGTAAATCATTGCGCCCTGCTGGGGCAGTTTTTCGCTTGTGGCCAGACGGTGAATGGCGCTCCCGGCGGTCTGGTTGTCTTTATCCCTGTGAATGGACAACCCGGGCATTATTACACTCAGACCATCATGCCGGAGGGCCGCGCCACTGGCCGTGATGAACTGCGAATAGAAGGCAACCGATGGACCTACAGCAGCCGTCGCGACGAAAACGGAGTGACCACTTACTTCCGTACTCTCAACACTTTCG
>CBAAAA010000601.1:0-2712 GCA_964658695.1 uncultured Solirubrobacteraceae bacterium
ACCATCCCAGAGGCGGGATTGTATGTCGAGGGCATCTGGTCGAACGGAATGTAGCCCGCCCACTCAAACCTGCCGGAGGAGCCATCCAGCGGAATGTTGGCGGTGAACCCGTTGCGGATGGGTACCCTCCCCGCAGCCTGGTAGCCGATATTCCCCGCCCTGTCTCCAAACACGAAGTTCTGGGCCGGCCCCCAGAAGGTGCTGAGAGCGCCCCGGAAATCATTCCAGTTCCGCGCGCGATCGATGTCCCAGAACGGAAAGCTGAAGCCCTCCGCCGCACTCCATTTCATGCTATAAGCGCGCCCCTTGGCCGCCGCGATCACCGGACCGTGGCGAGTGATCCAGGTATGCAGAGTCACCGGCTTTCCTCCGCGCACGCGGATCACCTGCGTCTCGAGTTGCGCCTGCTCAACGTGTCCCGCGAACAAATAATGCCCGGTCTGATCATTCATCTGCTCTACATAGATATCCAGGACGTCAGACTGTAAGTTCGTCACCCCCCAGGCAATCTCCGCGTTGTGACCGGTGATCACGCCCGGAACGCCGGGCAGAGCGCCTCCGGAGACATCCAGGCCCGGGGCCTTCAGGTGAATCAGATGCCAGGTGCATGGAATCCCGTAAGACAGGTGCGGGTCGTTGGCAACCATTGGCTTGCCGTCCGCCGTGTGGGCGCCGGAAACGGCCCAGGCATTGGACCCCGGACTGACTGGACCGCCCTGCGCCGGAGGCAGAAGCAATTCCAGCCTGCCAGGGTCTTTGCTTAAAGCGAAGAGTTCCCCGCGTTCCAGATCCTGGGCGGTAGAGTCGGTGAGATCTCGAAACATGACGAGACCCACCAGGATGGAGTCCGTGAGCGTCCAGTGGCGCGGTTCGTAAGCGTGACCGGGAAGTGAGAACTCCAGCGAGTAGTCGCCATGATGCGTATCGATGAAGTAGTTCACACCGCGCGCATACTGGGTGAATAGTTCGCGGACATCCGGGGTAAGTCTGGCGATATCCGCTTCCGCAATCGCGCGCATCCGCATCCGGCGGGCATGCTCATCTTCGCGGACAGCGGACTGGCCGAAGACCTCCGCTAAATCACCCGCGGCGAAGCGGCGGAGGACATCCATCTGCCACAATCGATCTTGAGCGGTGACGTACCCCTGCAGGAAGATTGCATCTTGCCAGCTGGCGCTTTCAACGTGCGGAACGCCGCGTGCATCGCGCTTCACATCGGCTGCCGCGCCAATGGGAGCGCCGATCTCCCCCGACGTCTTCGGTAGCGGCCGCAGAGCGTACCAGTAGATGGCTGCGAGAATGAACACCACCACCGCTGCAATGCAAACGTTGAGGACTCGCACGAAGCGGGTTAACACTAAGCGATTTTATCCCGCGCGTGCAGAAATCCTTTCGGGCATATGAGCCTCCGCTTCTTTGCGCTGATACTGATCCTGCTGACCAACGGCTTTTTTGCCGCCGCCGAAGTCTCGCTGGTCTCCGTGCGCCGCTCACGGCTTCGCGAGCTGGCGGAACAAGGCAACGTAGGCGCGCAGCGTGCTCTGAATCTGCTTTCGAACCCCGGCCGGCTGCTTTCCGTAACGCAGGTCGGAGTGACACTGGCAAGCCTTGGATTAGGCTGGGCGGGCGAAGACACACTCTACCGGACGTTCCGCTCTCTAATCGACTCGTTTTCACTCAAGGCCTCGCCGGTTTTGCTGCATGGCGTAGCCTTCGCGCTGGCCTTCCTCATCATCAGCTATTCGCACGTCATCATCGGCGAGGTCGTCCCCAAGAACCTCGCGCTGGAGAAGGCCGACAAGGTCGCCATCTTGACCGCGCCGGTGCTGCTGGTCTTCTATCGCATTTCGCAGCCCTTCGTGGTCATCATCGAAAAGTCTTCGGCACTGATTCTGAAATCCCTCGGGATGGCTACCGGCCATTCGCACGGTGGGCACACCCCGGAAGAGTTGATGTACATCATTCAGTCGAGCCGGAGCGAAGGCCACCTGGCTCAGTTTGAAGAGACCACGATTCAAAACGTGATTGAGCTGGCGGACCACTCGGCTCGCGAGATCATGACCCCGCGGCATAACATGATTTCGCTTTCAGTAGACGCCAGCCTCGACGAGGTCCTGAGCGTCATGGTGGAGCACAAGTTCACCCGCGTGCCGGTTTACGAGGACCGCCCGGAACAGATCATCGGCATCCTGCATTACAAGGATTTGATGCGCGTTTGGGATGAACGCCTGTTCGTGCACGACCGGAGGCGGACGACCAAGCCATTCCGCTTGCGCCGCTTTGTCAGAGCTCCGCTGGTGGTGCCCGAGACAAAAGAAATCAACCAGCTGATTGACGAGTTTCGAAAGGCGCATACCCATATGGCGCTGGTGGTGGATGAGTTCGGGACAGTCACCGGGCTGGTCACCTTGGGCGATGTTCTCGGCCAGATTTTCGGAGACGTCGGAGACGAGCATGACGTCGTCCGGCCAGTCATCTCTTACCAGGAAAGAGTTTTGCAGCTGGAAGGGGGCACGACGATTCGAGACCTGGAGACGCGCTATAACATCGTCCTGCCTTCCGATGCGGAGTTCGAAACGCTGGCAGGTTTTCTGCTGTTTCAATTCGGCTATATCCCAAGCGTCAAGGACTCGCTGGTCTACGGAGGCCGGAGCTTCACCGTTTCGGAGATGGACCGCAACCGGATCGCCAGGGTGCTGGTTGAAAAGCTGG
>CBAAAA010000602.1:0-2671 GCA_964658695.1 uncultured Solirubrobacteraceae bacterium
CCTCCGGATCCCAGCGTGTCGGATTGAATGTGGAAGCGAGGGTCGCGTACTCAGCTTCCGGAATATGAGCGTCCGATTGAATCTGTTCGCTGTAGTTGCCCGAGTACTCGCGTCCCTTCCAGACACCCCCTAATTGTGAGTAGAGGCCGAAATGGATGAACATTCCGAACTTTCGATCCTGCCATTCGCGTACGGTTTGCCGTGCGGGGTGCTCCGGTCCAGTACTCTTTTGCGCAGCCGCAGCCATCAGCGTGCATAGTATTAGCAGTTTTAGGGGTCTCAACACGTAGCATTTTATCTGTACTTACATCCATATAGCGACGTGGCATTGACAGCGGCTTCTTCCATCCGGCGGTCGGACTCCTCCTATTTGTTGCGCGTGATCAGCGCCGTCGCCATCGTGGCAGGCCTGTATTTCGGCAAAGAACTGCTGGTCCCATTCGCTCTCGCGCTGCTGCTGAGCTTTCTTCTTTCTACTCCGGTCGGTTGGTTACAGCGCCTCGGAATCCAAAAAGGAGTCGCGGTTTCGCTCGTGATGACCGCGGCTCTCGGGATTGCAATCGGGTTCACCTGGCTGGGCGTTCAGGAGCTTGCGGGCATCGTGTCAAGCCTGCCGCAGTACCGGGCAAACATGATGCACAAACTGGAGTCGGTTCGCAATCCAGCAGGCTTTGGCCTGACGAAATTATTCGAAAGCATCGACAGCATGAAGAGCGTGGCGCAGGCCGACGGGCAACCGGAGCAGAGCCCGGTTCCGGTTCGCGTGGTAAGCCCGGCGGAGAACATCCCGTCAGTCGGTCCGTTCGGAAGTTCCGTTCTGTCTGCCATCGTGTCGGGATTCGCAGTCGCGATTCTAACGCTCTTCCTGCTGTTGAACCGGGAGCAACTGCGGAACCGGCTGCTCCGGCTGATGGGGCAGGGAAGACTGCTCGCCATGACCACCGCTCTGGATGACGCCACGCAGCGTGTGAGCCGCTATCTTCTGACGCAATCGCTGGTCAACAGCGCCTTCGGAATGCTGTGGGGCCTGGCTCTTGACATGATCGGCGTTCCCTACGCTGCCTTCTGGGGAGTGGCGGCCGCCATGCTGCGATTCATCCCCTACGTAGGTACTTTCGTCGCCGGCATTTCTCCAGTCCTTCTCGCTTCGATCGCACTCACCGGATGGAGACGCCCGCTCATTGCAGCGGCCGTGTATGCCTCGCTCGAGGGGCTGGTCTCGTCCATCGTGGAGCCGTGGCTGTATGCCACGCGCACCGGCATCTCGTCGCTGGCGATCCTCCTTTCAGCGGCCTTCTGGACGCTGCTCTGGGGACCGATCGGGCTGATTCTCTCCACCCCGCTCACGGTTTGCGTTGCTGTGATCGGCCGCCATATTCCCGCCCTCGAGTTTCTCTACGTGCTGCTCGGTGACGAGCCGGTCCTCTCTGCCGACGTGCGCTTCTATCAGCGTCTGCTGGCACAAGATGAAGACGAAGCCGCCGAAGTGATCGAGCAGTGCCTCAAGGAGATGAGCACGACGGAGGTTTTCGACACAGTCCTCATCCCGGCACTCGGGCATGCGGAGCGTGATCGCCACGCTGGCAGCCTCGATCAGACTCGCGCTGAGTACGTGGTAAACACCACGCGCGAACTGATCGAAGAGTTTAGTGAGGGCTCTCTTAGAAGCCAAACGGAAAGGCTTTCGCCCGTAGTAGCCTGTGTTCCGGCCAAGGACGACGCGGACGCGGTTGCCAATCTCATGCTGGTGAACACGCTTCGTTCCGAAGGCCTCGAAGCGTTTTCGCTGAATGTTGCCGAAGACCCTGGCCAACGCGACCTAGACGCGATTATTGTCTCGGCGCTGCCACCGCTGGCCTTGATGCCTGCCCGTTCCCTGTGCCGGAAGTTCCGCAGATCCCACCCCGACGTCAAAATCGTTTTGGCGATCTGGACGTTAGACACGCCGTCGCAGGAGATTCAACGACGGCTGGGAACAACTTGTATCGACGGTGTGTTCATCTCCCTGAAGGAAGCCGTGGCGGGAATGGTTTCGACGCTAGAAATCGCGCCGCTCGAAACGGTAGAGAGCAAAAGCTAAGCATCCCAGAGCGAACAGAGCAGCGTAGCCGATCATGTAAGGACTCGGCACGGAAGCTCCGCTGAATGGCGAGAGGCCCGAGCCTGTGACCAAAGGACTCTGCATCTCAAACACGGCCCGTCTCCAGAGGGCTTCGCTGGGCATCAACACGCTTGCGAGCACTCCGGCAGTTACCGCTTTGGGAGTATCCGTCAGCGCTCCTGCCTGCTCAATCCAGCCTCCCACGAAAGCCAGGCCATGCAAGCTGAGGAGCAGCACACCATTGGTAAGTGTCGACAGGAACGTTCCGAATGCGAGTGAGATCGAAAGCAGCAGCAGGCTTTCCAACCAGATGAGCGAAAAGCCTTGCAGGAAATGTCGAACTCCAAACCCGGTGAACAACAGGCTGACGAGATCGATGCCCCCGACCATCAGCGCGACGTACAAGGTCAGCATCGAAGCGAAGCCGAAAAACTTTCCGAGTAGCAGTTCCGAGCGCCGGATAGGTTTGGTCGCGATCGACTGGATGGTTCCCGATCCGATCTCGCCCGAGAGCGTATCGACCGAGGCCAGGATCGTTATGACGACTACTAGCGAATCGACTGCATACAA
>CBAAAA010000603.1:0-2664 GCA_964658695.1 uncultured Solirubrobacteraceae bacterium
GCAGCGACTCCGCGGTTGAAATCGTCTCGTAAAATGTAATGCGAGTCCGGTTCATCCTGCAGCACATGTCTTACACCCAGCAGCTTCGGGTGAGTAGCCACGCTCGCCAGCGTCCGGTTCAGATCCGGCGAACAGAGCGGAACCCAGCCCACAACACCCCGGATGAACTCATTCTGGTCAGCGTAGGTCAGGAGCTGCCACGTCTCGTCAAGGGTTTGCCGGGCCTGCACCGAGACAACGCCGTCGATACCGGCGCTCTTCAATTCGACAGCCAGGTCCTGCGGCTCAAAGCTTCGCCGGATGGCGCTCATGTTTTCTGAGATCCATGCGTACTCTACCGGATCGTAGCGCCAGAAATGATGATGCGCGTCTATTTTAATCATCTTCGTCCGGTCTAGTCATCATTCTCCGGGAGGCCCGACGGCCAGATTGTTTCGCTTAGCGAATAGTAGATTTTGTCGATCTCCTCCATAAGGGACGGATCAATACGGAAGTCGAGCGCTTTCAAGTTCTCCTCCACTTCAGTTTGACGAGGCATCCCTACCAGCGTCGAAGCGATCAACGGGTGGTTCATCGAAAACCGCATCGCTACCAGTTCCGGAGAAGCATCGTGGGCCTCGCAAAGCTGTACTATCCTGCGTCCCGCCTCCTTGATCTCCTGCTGCGCCGGGTGCCAGGGCTGCGGTCCCTGTTTGGTCAGGATTCCCATGTGAACTGGAGCGGCATTGATCAGCCCCATGTCGTTCCGCTGTATCGTCGGGGTGAGCCAGCGATCGAGGTCGCGATTCAACAATGTGTAGCGGCAATACGACAGCACGAAGTCGACCCGGCCCCGTTCCGCAACATCGGCTAAAATCTTCAGCGGAAGCCCCGAAATTCCGATAAACCGGGTCTTCCCTGCCTCCTGTACTCGCCGCATCTCCGGAATCGTCTCCGCGATGATCTGCTCACGATCTCCAAACTCCACATCGTGCACAATCAGTAAATCAACATGATCGGTGCGCAGCCGGCTAAGAGACTCGTCTATGCTGGAGCGTACCCGCGCTGCGGAAAAATCGAAGGCGGCCTTGTCGTATCTACCCAGTTTCGTCGAGAGCGCGACTCGGTTCCGCTTGCCTTGCAGTGCAACTCCCAACCGCTCCTCGGATAACGTCCGTCCATAATAAGGCGCTGTATCGAAGTACGTGATTCCACTATCGATCGCCTTGTGTACTGCTCGCCCGCCTTCCGCGGGATCAAGGGTTCCATAGTCATTGCCTAATCCGGCGGCGCCGAACCCAAGTTGAGATAGCTCGATGCCTGTCCTGCCTAAGACTTGTGATTCCATCACTCAGTCATCGACCTCCACCAGAATCTTAGTAAACGCTTCTGGTGACTCACTCCAGCGTTTCAGCGCATCGCCCGCTCCGTCCATTGGAACCGTAATGGAGATGGTGTTCTCGGCCGGAAAGTGCCCGTGGGAAAGCAGGTCGATCACGGCGGGAAACTCAGCCAGAGAGTTGCGCGACCCGAGTATGTCTAGTTCCTTGTGGACAAAAAGCTTGGTTTCGAAGCTCACCGGTTCTTTGGACCAGCCGACATAGACGACCCTGCCGGTGTGTGCGACTTCTTCAATAGCCATCTGATATGTTCCTGCCGTTCCGACCGCTTCCACGATGACGTCAGGCCCCAGCCCACCAGTCAGGTTTAGAAGTTCCTGGTGTACAGACTGGGTGCGGGTATTGATGGCGAGCTTTGCTCCCGCCTGGCGGGCAAGCGCCAGCTTATTGTCATCCAGGTCGATTGCGATGACCGTTGCTCCTTTTGCGGCCGCGGCGGCGATCGCTCCCAGCCCGACCATGCCACAGCCGATCACACCGACCGTATCGGTGCTGGTGACTCGCCCGCGCTCAGCCGCATGAAAACCGACAGCCAGTGGTTCCACCAGCGTCAACTCGCGCAAAGAGAGCTTGCCTGCCAGATAGATCTTCTGCCACGGGGCCGTGAAGTACCCTTTCATCGCGCCGTCCCGCTGGACCCCAAGCGTCTCGTTATATTTGCAAGCGTTGATTCGGCCTCGCCGGCAAGAGGCACATTTTCCGCAGCTGGTGGTCGGGTGAACGGTGACATCGGCCCCGACTGCAAATTCTCCTGGAACTTCCGGACCCGATTCGATGATGGTCGCGGCAATTTCATGCCCCGGAATGCGGGGGTAGCTGACCAGTGGATTCTTTCCCCGGAAAGTGCTGAGATCTGTCCCGCACATTCCGATCAATCGTGTTTTCAGAAGTACCTCCCCAGCTTCCGGGCGCGGCTGCTGAAGTTCGCCTATCGAAAACTTCCCCGGTTCAGTGATGAAAAAGCCCCGCATGGGATCCTCCCTGTTGCTTGAATGTCAAGTCCCGATTATCCACCACCTACCCGCTTAGGATTTTTCTGACCCGGAAGGATCCGGCGGACAAGCCGATATCTCTTATGAAGACTTTTCAGGCGTGAAGTGAACACTGTTACAAGAAGCGCGATTCTGCTTACTTCGATACATTCCGGAGCCTTCATTGCGGTTGCCGTGGCGATCTTTGTCACCGCGGCTACTCATCAACTTTGCAAGAGATTTGGCGTAAGGCGACCTGTGTCAAAGCAAATGGGGGGCAAGGGCAGGACGCATTTGGCAGCCGATTTGTCAGG
>CBAAAA010000604.1:0-2643 GCA_964658695.1 uncultured Solirubrobacteraceae bacterium
AGTTGAAAGGTGACGAGACTGGATCCCGGATTTCCCGGGAGACCGAATATTGGCTTCCCGCGGGCGGTTCCGAATGTTACGGGACCTCCTGGTTGAATGCGAACGCGATCGAAGTGAAACTCCGCGCCGAGTTCCTTTAGCGTGGGTTTCACCAGATCGTAGCGGCCGGCCGAGACGCCGCCGCTGATGAGCAACATATCCCCTTTCAGACCTTCTTCCAATAGCGGGCGCAGCGCTTCCGGGGTATCACGCGCGATGGGAAGAATCACCGGAATGCCACCGGCAGCGGAGACACACGAGGCGAGCATGAATGAATTTGAATTGCGGATCTGATGCGGTCCTGGTGCAAGGTCCAAGTCTACGATTTCATCGCCGGTCGAAAGGATCGCAACGGTGGGTTGAAGGAACACCGGGACCATGGTGCTGCCGACCATTGCCAGAGTGGCTATGTGGCTGGCATCCAGACGCGTAGAAGCTTCAATGAGCACCGCATGTTCTTTGGCTTCTGAGCCGCGATCATTAATGAACTGTCCCGGTTCTGCGCCTTTCCCGATGGTGACAGTTTCGCCGTTCTCGCTTCGGATTACGTGCTCCACCATGATCACCGCATCGGCTTCGTCGGGAACCGGAGCTCCGGTCATGATCTCCAGCGCTTCACCGGATTGCAAAGGCGCTTTTTCCGTTTCACCGGCGCGAATTTCTCCTTTCACGCGCAGAGTTCCCGGGACATCCCGAGACAGGACTGCGAAACCGTCGCGCAGAGAGCGCCGGAGCGCAGGATAATTTCGATCGGCGAGGATTGCTTCGGCCAAAGTGCGGCCGTGTGCATTAAGGAGAGGAACATTCTCCATTGCGACTGGCTGAGGCAGAGTGCGGGTGATGTCGATGACGACTTGCCGGGCTTCCTCAAACTCCAGGACTCGCCGGCCTTCCTTTTGTTCTGACACTTTTGGAGTGTACCGCTAAGAGGCAATCAAGCCGCTTACTCAACGCGGAGGGCGGCGACTGGATCAACTGAGGCCGCCTTGAGAGCAGGAGCGAAGCCGGACAAAAGCGCAATGAAAAGCAACGCAGCGGCAGACACAGCGAGAACCGTGGGATCAGTGGCGGAGATGCCGAAGAGCAGAGTGCGGACGAGCCGGCCCATGGAGCGCACAAGCTTTTCAGCCGCTGTCTTGATCAGGCGTGGCTCGACCGCGGTACGGATTTCAACCAGCGGGTCAGCATCGCTTCAGATTTTTGTAAATGGCTGAAAGAAGGCAAGCGGGTGATGGTCTTCTACTTTCCAGAGACTGGCACTATTAACTACGCCGATAATGCGCGCGTCTTGTCCGTAAGTTTGCGGGAAAAGCGAAATGGTTCGGCCCACTGCATTTGCGCGACCGAGAAGCTTCTCTGAAAGACTCTCGCTGATGATCACAGAGTTCTGCTTTTGTTATTCATCCTGCCAGCCGAATTCGCGTCCGCTCACAAATTGCATCCCTGCGAGTTTAAAGAAGCCCGGGCCTGCGAAATCAACCTTGTCATAGCTGCCCGAGACGTTGGCAAGACTGGCCTGCAAAGTGGCGTCCACTTTCTTCGAAGTTCCAGATGCTCCTGCGCTCCGGGCAAAACATCGGTCAAGCCGATACCGCTTTGAGAGATCTAATGGAACATCGGTAGGAAAGCGGCTGGTCAACATTGAAGCCAATGCTGGTCGCGAGGGATCGGAGTTGTTGCGGATGGGGGATCAGAAGCGGCCTCAAAACAAGTGCGTTTAATAGGCTGAAGATAGCTGCGTTTGCCCCGATCCCCAGCGCGAGGTAGCTAACGAGATGAGTGAAGTTACAGGCCTTCTCAGAAGAGCGCAGCAGGCAGCAGCGATGGATCGCTGGAGGATTGCCATTTTGTTAGTGTCCGCAATAGCGTTAGGGCGTCGGAGTGTGGGGGAATTGAGGAAGTTGGATCACTTGATACACAAGGATCAGTGTTCCCCAAAAAGCCAGCGGGACCAGAAATATCAGAACAAGCTCTGTCAGGCCGTGATCCTGGGACCTGCCGTAAGCAGGAAGTGGAACATCTTTCCCGGTCGGAGCCGGTTCCATACATAGTCTCTGAGTTTTCCATCGCGCCCAAAACCATATAAGGCACATCACGAGAGCTTGGATAATCAGCATTGCCTAGCCGAGCTGTTCCATAAAGTCGTTGAATTGTTGCGGCGTGGCCTGCGGCGACTTCTGGTTGTGGTAACTGCCAACTATCATATCGAGGGTAGATGTAGTGGCACGTCCACGTATTGACAGCACAAAGAACATCACGACAAGCGTGCATGAGGTGGTAATGGTGGTAACGAGTTTATTGTTGAAGTTCCGCGTTTCATCCTCTCCTTCGCCATTTCTGCAAGGCACAGTTGCTTTGCTTCTTCGGTGATCGTGCCACCTGCTAAGGGAGCTACCTCGAAGAACGTCTTCCAATACTGAAGGCGAGCAGTACGATCCTCGATCCTGCTTGACGGCCTTCTAATTGCGCTAACCACAATGGGCGCAATTAGTCCAATTAACGGAGCGATCAGAGTTGAGGCGTCCCGCCTCTTTCTGCCGTCCATCCAGGCCTGCTGAGCGCGCAGACGAAACAGGTGTTTCCACGAGGCGGCCAACACGATAG
>CBAAAA010000605.1:0-2634 GCA_964658695.1 uncultured Solirubrobacteraceae bacterium
ACCTCCATCTGGGAGTTTGATGATCGCTTCACGGCTCCGCTCTTCGGGTTCGGCACTGCGGCGAACTATTACAAGACCCAGAGTGCCAGCGGCTTTCTGGACCAGATCCGAGTTCCCACGCTGATTGTTGCCGCAAAAGACGACCCGTTGGTTCCCTTTGAGATGTACAGTCATCCAGCCTTCTCCTCGAATCCGGCCCTGACTCTTTTTGCGCCGGAACAGGGCGGTCACCTCGGGTTTCTTTCACGCGAGAAACCAAGATTCTGGCTGGATAGTGTGCTGATGACATGGATTGAGAGGATCGCGAAATCAGCTCAACCTATCATTACTAAAACTTAATGCCTCTAGTGGCTTTCTGATAGACTGGACTGAATGTCATTGACGACTCGGTCCTGCATGATTTTCAAACACGCTCAAAATGCACTTGCATGTCGATTCCCTGACCTTGGCAGAAAGCCGTTAATCGCTTGTCTTGCTATCGGGATCTCTGTTATGCCCGGTTTTAGTGGGACGAACGTACTTACGTTCCGAAATGACAACCAACGCACCGGCCAAAATGTCACTGAGAAAGTGTTAACGCCGGCCAATGTAGCGGCGGCTAGCTTCGGAAAACTGTTTAGCGTTGCAGTGGACGGAAAGGTTGACGCTCAGCCTCTTTACCTGTCTTCGGTGGCAGTGAATGGCAATGCGAATCGATCGGTAGTGTATGTCGCAACGGAACACGATTCGGTTTACGCTTTTGATGCCAATACGGGCGTCATCTATTGGAAAACCTCTTTGTTGCGCGCCGGGGAGACTCCTTCAGACAACCGCGGCTGCGATCAGGTTAGCCCGGAGATCGGCATCACGGCGACGCCGGTGATTGACCTTTCCGCGGGAGCCCACGGGACGATTTATCTCATCGCGATGAGCAAGGATGCGAGCGGAAATTATTATCAGCGGTTGCATGCGTTGGACGTAACCACCGGAGCGGAGCAGTTTTCAGGGCCGAAAGCGATAGCAGCCTCCTACCCGGGCACGGGCGACAACAGCTCGAACGGGAATGTGATATTCGATGCGAAGCAGTATAAAAGCCGGCCTGGACTGCTGCTGTTAAATGGAATCGTTTACACAGCTTGGGGCTCTCATTGCGACGCCCGGCCTTACACTGGCTGGCTGCTGGGCTATAACAAACTGACACTTGCTCAGACCAGCGTCTTCAACTTTGCTCCCAACGGGCGTGAGGCGGCCCTATGGGGATCGGGAGGTGGCGTAGCGGCTGACACGTCAGGCAATATTTTCGTAAGCGTGGCCAACGGAAGTTTTGACACGACGCTCACGGCTGGGGGATTTCCCTCGAAGGGCGATTACGGAAATGCCTTTGTTAAGCTCTCGGTTTCGAATAACAAGCTGAGCGCCGCCGATTACTGGACGATGGATAACACCGTAAGTGAATCCGGCGGTGACGTGGACCTTGGATCCGGTAGTCTAATGCTTCTGCCCGATCTTCGCGACGCGAGCGGCAAGGTGCGCCATCTGGGAACCGGCGCCGGCAAAGACGCGAACGTCTATGTATTCGACCGGGACAACATGGGGAAGTTCGATTCGGCTAACAACAGTACGCTTTACCAGGAAATTCCGGGCGGACTGACTGGCGGCGAATTTGCCTCTCCGGCGTGGTTCAATAACACGGTTTATTACGGAGCTGTAGGAGATTCCATTCGGGCGTTTCAGGTGAGCCTTGCCCGATTAAGCAGCACCCCGGTTTCGACAACAGCGCAGACATTTACCTACCCTGGAACCAGCCCGGCCATCTCTGCAAATGGAACGGGCAACGGTATTCTTTGGGCATTCGAGAACAGTAGCACCGCCGTCCTGTATGCGTTCGAAGCAAACAATCTGGCTGTGGAGCTGTACAACAGTAATCAAGCGGCAAACGGGCGAGATCATTTCGGCAGTGGTAACAAGTACATAGTGCCAACAATTGCGGATGGCAAAGTGTTTGTAGGAACGACTAACAGCGTTGCGGTATTCGGGTTACTAAGTCACGCGGCGATCACGGATGGGGATTACAAGCTTACGAATGCCTCAAGCGGTCTGGTACTTGACGATCCCGAATCCTCAAAGACACAAGGCACTCAGATCATCGAATGGCCCAGTACCGGAAGGCCTAATCAGAGCTGGCGCTTCGCGGTCCAGCCAAGCGGCGCATATACGATTCAGAATGTCTCAAGCGGCTTGTATCTGACGGACCCGAACGGATCGTCGGTGCGCGGTACGAAACTCGAACAGGCGGCCGCGACGGGAGATGGAACGCAGCTTTGGGCTTTAACGCCATCGGGGTCAGGTTTTGTGATTGTAAATCAGGCGGCGAACCTGGTCATCGATGATCCAGACGGCAGCAAGAAGGAGGGAACGGGCATTATCCTCTGGCCACCTGATAAAGGACTGAATCAGACTTGGATAATTCAGTAACTTGTTGGACTTAAACTTCGGCTACGAGCACGATCTCATAAGCCAGCAAACCGGGAGCCAAGCGGGTTAGAAGCCTGAGCACCCGGTTCGCTGTTTTCATTAAAGGACTGTCCGACCGCATGGGAACAATTCGCTCCAAGGGAACAATCGTGTGGTGTCGTCCCGTGATCTTGTAGAGAT
>CBAAAA010000606.1:0-2631 GCA_964658695.1 uncultured Solirubrobacteraceae bacterium
TATGTGGCTGTCGTACCGCTGCTTTACAGCAAAGGGGAAGGAACATGTTCCGTTATTCGGGCCGTACGGGTTAGCCGCTCAGATTGGTTCGGTTGAGTATGCAAGGCCGCGGCGCTTTCGCGAAAAGCTGGGGCAAGGGCTTGATTCTATCCGGGTACTCTGGCCGGGGTGTCCCGCCATCATTAGCGCTGACGGGAGCAGTCTCGCAGTGAACCGCCCGTACGCACTCAACTTCGAAGAAAAAGGTGGGCGATGAACCTGGCACCCGCACGTGCGGTATCAAAGCATTCGTCTACTTCCCCTAGGAAGATTGGTCGAGGGCCGTATGACACCAGGCGACCTGTGTGGCTGGAAGCCACAGATTCGTTCTACAAGAAGCTGAACCGGATAGCAAAGCAATGCAATCTCTCTCGCTCAAGGCGCTGAGCAGAGGGCTCGACGCACTGCTGCGGGAAACAGAGGTACGGAGCTCGGCCTTAAACCGAACCATCAAGAGTCCGGGCCAATCGGAGGTGCTCCGACGCACCATGGGACAAGTATCCCGTACCTATTGGGCCACGGTCAGCCCCGAAGAGAAACGGGAACGAGCGAGGAAGAGTGCGCAAGCAAGATGGAGCCGGCGGCTCCCATAAGGCCTCCATGCTCCACAAACTCCGGCGGGCTATGGTCAACATCGCACGCGAGCCGCTACGAGGCGAAGTGGAAGTTGACGATACGTGGGTTGGTGGTACGCAGGCTGGTCTGCGGGGGGAGTCGCCAACTGAAAGGCCGGAAAGCGGCGCTGGTCCTTGTGGCAGTGGAGAAACGAGGCCGCGCAACCGGACGCGCGCGGATGGCTGTCATCCCGGATTTCAAAAGCACAACTCTGATGGCTTTCCTTAAACAAAACGCGCTGCCAGGCACTACCGTATATACCGACGGCCTCAAGACCTTCACTGGACTGCAAGAAGCTGGCTTTAGGCACGTGCCTCGCAGTCAACCCTTACGGAGCGAACTACGTAAGGGCGCCAAATCCGTGGTCCCGTTGGCTGACCGCGCGATCGGCAATCTGCGGCAATGGCTGATCGGGACCTATCACGGGGTGAGTCGTGAGCAGCTTCAAATCTATTTGGACGAGTTCGTGTTCCGCCATAACAGGCGCAGATCGCCTATGGCAGCATTCCAGACACTGCTGGGTTTGGGCAGTGCTCGCAAACCATCCTCCTATGACCAGATCCGGGGCGCGACCGATTTTTCCGAGCAGCGCGCCGAGGATTAACCACAATCTATTGCGTGTTGCTGAAAAAACCGGATAAGCATGAGGCGCCTACACCACTTGAGTAGTCGCCAGAACTTCAAAGTGCCGCTGAACCGCCGCATTCCAGGCCGCGATCTTTCGTTTTCGAAGTTCGCTCGCTCGTTGTTGTCGCAACCATATAGTCCAGTTGTCGCAAACGCGGAGACCATTGCGGGATCATGCACCAATTTCCGCCATCGGGCCCACCGTTGATGGTGCGCACCTCGCCGTCCGAGGAGATCGCGCACTTTGGAATCGTTCTTCGGCCTTTGGACCGATGCCCGTTTCAGACAAGAAACCCAACAAACATACATCACCTGCCTCATGACCCGGAGTTCCTCGTCGAATTCCCCAACAATGTTCAAATTCTCCGCATCTACCAGAGCCACGGAAGGATTGGTTAACGACCCTTTCCGGGCATTTGGACGAATAGCTCTGGCCTGACGGCGCAGGCTTAGTAATCCGCTTTCTACACAGGTTGAAAGTGACTGGCGACCGTCGGAACGTTAGAAATGCGATGTGCTTTGGAATCATCCGCCCTACTACGTACCCGCGCGGAGCCGCTCGGTCGGACCAATTTCAAAGCCACCGTCAAGAAGTGGGCTCGCCAGTCTAGCGCATAGCCTGTTTTTGCGGTTCCGTGAGATGGCGCGAGACTCAAATTCCTGGGCTGCGCGAACATCGCCAGGAGACAATCTGTTGGAAGATTCGGAAGCGTCGAAGAAGGCCGGGCTCCACGCCATTCGCGGTGGGAAGATCGAATACCATGGAGTAATATCTTAAGACGGTCCGGCAGCGCTTTGACCAAAAGGGAAAGCCTATGAAGGTCGCGCCTACTCTTTCGATCTGCACCTTCCTTTTGTTTCTCGTCACGCCTGCCAATGCTCTCAATCCGGATCGCGACATCCATCAGCTTGCACACCGATCGTGGGGCGAAAAGGAAGGCTACCCCGGCAGGGCGGAGGCTCTGGCACAGACCACTGATGGTTTCTTGTGGATAGGCTCTGACAATGGGCTCTTTCGATTCGACGGCGTTCACTTTGAACTGTATGTACCACGATCGGGAGACAGGCTTTCAGAAGGCCCGGTGCGTGGGTTGCGGGCTCTCCCAGATGGTAGTTTGTGGATCGCTTACAGGCTTGAGAACAAGATTTGTGTCCTGCGGAACGGCAACGTCAAGAGCTACGGCAAAGCTGAGGGCGTAATATCGAACCCTACCACCCTCGTCCAGGATCACGCAGGGGCCATCTGGGCAAATACCGAGTCTGGAGTCATACGCTTGAACGGTACGCGATGGGAGCACATCGGTAAAGATTGGAACTTCCCGGAAGACGTGCCACACATCACTTCAGATG
>CBAAAA010000607.1:0-2631 GCA_964658695.1 uncultured Solirubrobacteraceae bacterium
TGCCCAGAGTAAAAAGAGGAACTAACAGGCGAGATTATCGCCACAAAACCCTTCGCCGCGCGAAAGGGTTCTTCCTTACCAAGTCGAAGCTGAATCGGGCAGCGCAGGAAGCTGTCGAGAAAGCGCTGAAGTATGGATTCGTCGGACGCCGTCTCAAGAAGCGCAACTTCCGCTCGCTGTGGATCGTTCGGATCAATGCGGCGTGCCGGACGGCGGACATTTCGTACAGCAAGTTTATTGGCGGGCTCAAGAGAGCAGGCATTGGACTGAACCGTAAAGTGCTGGCGGATATCGCAATTAACGATTCCACGGGCTTTCTGACGCTGGTGCAACGGGCCAAAGTGGCTCACCAGGCTCAGGTTCAGTAACACAGGTTCAGTCGCACGGGATTCAAATAGTCCATAATGAGTTGACAACGTGCGGCAAACCCGTCGCACGACTCACGAGCAAAGTATGGAAGCCGTTCAAGAGCAAGAACTCGACACCCTTTCGAGCCTGGAAGAGCGCATCACGCGCGCGGTTCAGGCGATTACGGATCTCCGGAGCGAGAACAGGCAGTTACAGGATCGGCTGAAGGCCGCCGAGTCCGACCTGGAGTCCACTCGCGCCGCTCGTGATGAGGCGCAAGGTCTTTCGACAGAGTTCCAGAAGGAAAATGGCGTGCTTGAGGACAAGCTTCGGACCGCCACCGACGAGTTGAATCAGCTGCGCGGCGAGCGCCGCCAGGTCAAGGACCGGATTGAGAAACTGCTCGGCCAGTTGGATCAATTGAGCGCGAGTTAACACGAGGCCCGCCCCATGGACAGCGCGGAAAAACCTAAAAAGACTGTCCGAGTCACCATTTTCAATCAGGCTTACACCCTGTCTGCAGCCGGCGATCCGGCCGATACGGAACGGCTTGCAATCGAAGTGGACGACCTGATGTCTTCCATTGCGCGGCGTGCCGGGAACCTGGACTCAACAAGGACCGCCGTGCTGGCCTGTCTTCATTTGGCCGACCGGCTTCGTAGTGTTCAGCTGGAACTGGATGGCTTGCGGCAATCTGTGAATCACCGGACGCGCGACTTCGCGGTATTGCTGGACGAAGTTCTCTCTTCCTCCCATTAAGCGTGTAAGATGATGGTTCTCTCCAGGCTCAAAGGCCTTGAGGAGTGAGGAGCGTCACATGCCCCCGGAAGTCGTTCAGACAAGAGAGAATCACGTTCGAAGAGATCCCAGTTTTCACTACTTTCTTGTACTTCCTCTACTTTTGATAGTTCTCTGGTCCCTGATCCATGTGGTCCGGCATCCTGGAACCGAGAGCATTGTCCTGACACTTCTGGCGATGTGTTCGCTGCTGACGGCCCTGAAGACCCGCCAATATGCGGCGAAAGTGCAGGACCGGGTGATCCGGCTGGAGGAGCGGCTTCGCCTGGCAGCGCTGCTACCGGTTGCCGAACAGGCGAACTGCTCTCAGCTGACGGAAGCGCAGTTCGTGGCGCTACGCTTTGCCTCGGATGCGGAGTTCCCGTCCCTGGCGCAGCGTGCCGCCCGTGAGAAACTGACATCGAGGCAGATCAAAGAAGCGATTCAGAACTGGCGGGCTGACTACTTCCGGGTTTGAGCGGGCGTGCGCAGCTGTCAACGCAACAACCGCTTTGGCAGCGGATGCTTAGTGTTGAGATGAATCATCACCCGGGCTGCGAGAGGCACGACGTCGCTGGGTACAACAGCGGCAACTCGCGAAATGGAAAGAGCTGGCGCGTCACACACCTTTGAACGCGGAAAGATCTTCGGGCGTGTCGATGTCGGTCGCGGCTTCGGCAAGCGGGAATGGAACCGTCCTTGCGTCGCGCAGCAGCGCCTTGGCCCCGCCTTCTCCGGTCAGTGCGGCAAGTCGAGGCAAGAGTTGGCGGCGGAACAGAGCCGGAACTCCGGTCGTGCCGTTATACTCGGCCGCTACAATCGGCGCGCCCGAATCGAGCAGCAAACGCCTCATCTGTTTGAGGTGCCCGGCTGTCACCAGAGGTTGGTCAGCCAGCAGGATCGCTACCGCGGCGGAATCAGCTTGCATACCTTGGTGATGCCGGACTCCGGCGGCAATCGACGATCCCATTCCGCTCTTCCAGAGATTATTGCGGACAATCTCGACTGGCTTGGCGGCAATAGCGGCCTGCACAAAATCCGCATTCGCCCCCACCACGACGATGATCGGCCGGAACCCGGCTTCCAGTGTCGTGTCTATGGCGTGGCTCAGAAGCGTGCCCGTTCCAAGCGGGAGCAACTGCTTTGTCTTCCCCATACGGCGCCCTTCTCCAGCCGCCAAAATGATCGCGGCGGTGGGGAAGCAGCGGTCGTCGCGCTTCAAGGGTGCAAGCTCAAATCTTCTCGCCGGGAATGGCGAGTTTCGATGACGGACGGTTTCCCTTGAGCACGGTCGTACTCTCCAGCTTTCCAAGTTCCCGGCGCGCGATATGCGACCAGGTGCTTGTCGCGTCCAGCTTGAGGTAAGCACGCCAGTGCCGGACCGCCTTCATGACGTCATTCTGGTTTTGGAAAAGCAGCGCTAAGTTGTAATGCGCATCCGCATACTTCGGGTTGAGCTTGATAGCTTCCGAGTAGTGGTACTCGGCGCTGGGCACGTCTCCCCAT
>CBAAAA010000608.1:0-2605 GCA_964658695.1 uncultured Solirubrobacteraceae bacterium
GAGCTGGGCGTGGCGCGCATCAAGGAGCGCCCCTGGTCACAGGCCGAGGAGGACATTCTGGAACGCTTTGGCCAGATGACTCCCAGCGGCATTCGACGGCAGCTCGGCATTGGGGGCTTTCAACGTTCGATCGGGGCGATTCAAGTGAAGTTGCAGCGCAATCGCGTGAAGCAGAACCTGGATGGCTACTCGGCGTGCAAGCTGGCCGATGCGTTCGGTGTAGACGTGCACAAGGTGCTGTTGTGGATCAGGCGTGGACTGCTGCGCGCCACTCGCCGTGGGACGGAGCGGGTCGTGAGTCAGGGAGGCGACATTTTCTGGATTCCGCGCCGTGAAGTGAAGCGGTTTGTTTTGCGGGCGCCCGAAGAAATTGACCTGGCGCGGGTAGAAAAGATCTGGTTTCTCGATTTGCTGACGGGCGGAAAGATATGGCGCGAAGAAGCCTGCTGAAAGTGCATTAAGCAAGTTTTCGGGGACGAAAAAAAAGACCTCTCATGAAAGGGCCGCATCAACGTTTGAGAAAGGTCGACACCATGTCCAAGTGTGGAATACTTCTCTCCTCTTTTCTTTTGTCTGCGGCGGTTGCCCTCCCAGCAACGATCACGGGCGGCACTACCAGCGTGGCTCTTAACAGTACTTTTGTCTCGACGGTTGTGGGCGCCGGGATTACTCCGTCAGCGATCACACCCGCGACATTGACGGGCACAACAGCAACCTTCCCGATCACCGGCGGTGACACCACGACCGGGATCATCGATCACTCGGGCGGGCTCTCGTTTACCGAAGGAGCAAACTCGGCGTCGATCGAGGACTTCGTTATCAACTTGAACACCTTGGTGCTCACCGGAAATGTAATAGCGGATAATGGGACTCCGACGGACGGCGTAGCGCTCTTTAATATTGGTTCCGGTGACACACTGACGATCAATTCAGCCCTTGCGTCGGACTTAACCGCGGTTTTCGGCGTACCGAACTTAACTGGCGCTCTCGTCGGTGTGGCCACAGTCTCACCGGTGACCTCGACCGCCACACCGGAACCAGGTGCTATGGGGTTACAGCTGCTTGGCGGCGTTATGCTTGTCACTCTTTGGTTACGTTTCCGGCATTCTCGCAAGTCGAGAGCTTAAACTCCGCAGGGTCGGAGCCCCCAGTTCAGTCGCGCCGCACAGACAGGACTCGATCATCGAGTTTGTTAACTTAGGTGATCGAGTCTCCGGCCTGTTCAGCACTTTCAGCGGCGCTTCTTTCTTCCGGTCTATCATCAGAACCGGCAGTAGAGTACAACAGTGTCATGCGCAGCGTTCTTATCTTGTTGAAAGGCGAACGCCCGTGACGACTCGCGCGGCAGGCTCTTTAGAAGTGAAGCTCTCTCCGGTTCCACTCGAGAGCAAGAATTCTGATGCGAGTTTGGGACGGCTCGTAATCGATAAACAATTTTGCGGCGATCTGGAGGGGATTAGCAAGGGCGAGATGCTCACCGCGTCCACTTCGGTGAAAGGCTCCGCGGGATATGTTGCGATCGAGCAGGTAACAGGAAGTCTGCATGGGAAAAATGGCAGCTTTGTGCTTCAACATAGCGGCACGATGAAGCGCGGCTTTCCGCAGCTTTCAGTGACAGTGGTCCCTGACTCGGGCAGCGGTGAGCTTACCGGCTTGACAGGAACGATGATCATCGATAACGCGGAGGGAAAACACTCCTACGACTTCGAATACAAGTTGGACTCACCTGACGCGGATTTGTAGGTAAGCCGTTCTGTCGCCTGGCGGCTAACCTGCCAGTTGCGGACAGACTGAGCCTTACTGGTCGCTGATTCGGCCTCCGAAGAATGCGGTGCCTTGACTGCGACTTATGCACGCCACAGATTCCCCAGTGCATGTGCTTTTCCGGGGTGGTGATTCGGCAACCTCTGTGGACAAGGCGGCGAGTGCGGGTTCGTTGTTCATCTAAGAACCTTCCGAGCATTTATGCCGCCAGCCGGGATTCCTCGACGAACCGCCACACCCGAAGGCGCACATGAGGGGATCTGCGTCAGATAGCGCGTTGCACTACGCGATTTCGCGAAGGTCAGGGTTTTTCGGCGGGAGCAGCAGGCTTGGTTGAAGCAGGTTTCGTGCCCGCGACCTTTCGAATTGCAATTCTGATGATTTTAACGGGTGTGTTCGGTTTGTCGTTGTCGTCTCGTGGCACGTTCGAGATGGCATCCGCTACCTCTTGGCCGGACACGACCTCTCCGAAGACGGTATACCCGCCGTTCAGGTGGGTCGCCGACGCCACCGTGATGAAGAATTGCGAACCGTTCGTGTTCTTTCCTGAGTTGGCCATCGCCAGGATGCCCGGGTGATCGAAGACCCGATTCGGATTGATTTCGTCCTCGAACTGATACCCCGGATCACCGGTTCCATCGCCGAGTGGATCACCGCCCTGGATCATGAAGCCGGGAATGACTCTGTGGAAATCGGTTCCCGAGTACAGCGGCGTTCGTTTGCTCTTTCCGGTCTTCGGGTCCTTCCAGGTCTTAGTGCCGGATGCCAATCCCACAAAGTTCGCGACTGCCTTGGGCGCTTCGTCGGGAAATAACCGGCAGACAATGTCGCCCTGCGAGGT
>CBAAAA010000609.1:0-2601 GCA_964658695.1 uncultured Solirubrobacteraceae bacterium
CCAGTGACCTCGATATTGTAGCTTTCTCCTCAAATGAGGATGGCGTTGCGATCTTGACGGAAGCGCAGCAAGTCGCCGATGCGAGCCAGCGCGCGACCCGCCGCCTGGTCTTGCACACTGTTAAGGAAATCATGAGGCTTTCAGCGGAAGAACTGGGCCATGGCTATCCCACGGAGATCGTGGGCACCGTTACCTACTCTGATCCGAGCGTGCGCGACACCTTCGTGCAAGATGAAACCGGGGGTATCTTCGTCTTCGCGCCCACCGGAGGAAACCTGAACCTCAAGGTCGGCCAGTTCGTCGCGATGAGTGGAATTGCCGCCCCTGGAGGTTTCGCCCCGGTCATAGTCGGGCCGAAGATTCGGCAATTGGGCACTCATCCTTTGCCTAAACCGCTTGCTCTCGATATGGAGCAGATATTGACTGGTCTTGCCGACAGTCAGTGGATTGAAGCGGTCGGGATAGTTCGAACCGCCAGCATCGAAGTTGGCCACTTACGGCTGAACGTCAGCTTTGGCGCCCATCGATTCGATGTGTTCATCGCAGACACTACCAGTATCCCTGACTGGCTCGTCAACTCCCGGATACGCTTTCGCGGAGTTTGCGGCGCGGTAACGAACTTCAGAGGGCAGCTTCTGGGGGTTCAAGTGAGCGTTCCGGGCCTTGCGTTCATTCATCAGGAAGGGGGGCTGGTTTCAGATCGTCTTCCCTTACTCCACTTCAATCAGCTTCTGCAGTACTCAACGGACGGCAATTTCGACTTGCGGTCAAGGACGCGCGGAACGGTCGTCTTTACACATCCCACCGGACCAACCTATTTGCGTGACAATGCCGGCGCCGGACTGTTGATTAAAACACACGTAAAAGCTGACCTGAACGTGGGAGATTGGGTGGAGGCGGTCGGCACCACACGCATCGGGGATTTCGCGCCGTTTCTGGAGGACGCCCAGCTAACAAAACTTTCTTCTCTGAAAGCGCCGAACCCTGTATTGCTTACCGCTGAAGAGGTGCTCTCAACTGGGAGCGATGCGCAATTCGTTGCGATCGATGGCTTCCTGGTCAACGACACAAGCGGAGCGGGGGAACAGACACTCATCCTGCAGGCCGGGGACCGTCTCTTTCAAGCGCGTCTGACCGATGGCAAACTATCCTCGCTTCCAAAGGGCTCGCTCCTCCGGGTGCGCGGCATCACCGCGCTTCAGGTGCAGTATGCGGACCAGTTTCTTTTCCCGGTGAGTTTCTCGCTGTTGCTGCGCTCCCCGGAAGACGTAACGGTGTTGCGAAGCGCTCCCTGGTGGACGGCCGAACGTATGCTCTACCTGGTTAGCGGCAGCATCGTCCTTATATTCGCAGCCGTCGCCTGGATCATGATTTTGCGGCGCCGTGTCGCGTTGCAAACCGCCGACCTGCGCCAGGCAAAAGAGGCTGCCGAAGAAGCCAGCCGCGCCAAAGGAGAGTTTCTGGCCAATATGAGTCATGAAATCCGTACTCCTATGAATGGCGTGCTCGGAATGACACAGTTGGCTTTAGAAACCGACTTGACCGATGACCAGCGCGAGTTTATCTCGGTCGCTAAGCAGTCGGCGGATGCGTTAGTTACCGTCATTAACGATATTCTGGATTTCTCAAAAATTGAAGCGGGCAAGCTCGATCTCGATCCTATCTCGTTCCAGTTGCGGGATAGCGTAGCCAACGATCTTCACACGATCGCCATGAAGGCCCAGGAGAACAAGAACCTTGAACTGGTCTATGAAATAGATGATGCCGTTCCAGACCAACTGGTGGGTGATCCCGGGCGCTTGCGTCAGATCATCTTGAATCTTGTTTCAAACGCCCTCAAATTCACGCTGCAAGGGGAAGTTGCGCTAAAAGTAACGCTCGAGTCTCGAAGTTCCGAAGGGGTAGTGCTGCACTTCGCGGTTCGCGATACGGGCATCGGCATTCCGCCTGAGAAACAGCAACTCGTTTTCGGCGCCTTCTCTCAAGCCGATAGTTCAACGACTCGCCGCTTTGGCGGCACCGGCCTCGGCTTGTCGATTTCAAAACAGTTGGTCGGCCTGATGAACGGCAAAATATGGATTGAAAGCGTTGTGGGCCAGGGGAGCTGTTTTCACTTTACTGCAGAGTTCAAATGCGAACAATCTACTCTCGAAGCCGCTCCCCTTCCCGCGTTCCCCAACCTGAGCGCTTTGATTGTCGATGATCATTCTGAAATTCGAAGGATTCTCTCTGAGACGCTCTCCAAGCAAGGCATATCCACCGTGGCTGCGGAATCTGGAGCTTCGGCGATGAAGATCCTGGAGCGGCAAAGTTTCGATTTCGTCTTTATTGATGCCCAGATATCTGAGGCAAGCGGATTCGACCTCGCCAGAAGCATTGCTACACGCTGGCCAAACGGGAAGATGAAGTTGATCATGTTGACGTCTTTAGGACAGCTTGGCGCAGCAAAGCAACACTCGGACGTATCGACGTCTGGCCGCCTGTCTAAACCGATCAAGAACTCCGAGCTTTTCAAGTTGCTTCAGCGGCTAACTTCAACACCGGACGGCGAGCCACTGGCTGGCGGCGACCGCGTGGTGCCGGCGACGGGGTTCCCGGGGC
>CBAAAA010000610.1:0-2577 GCA_964658695.1 uncultured Solirubrobacteraceae bacterium
GGAACTGCAGAAAGAGGCGGAAGCGCGAAAGGCGCGAAGGTCGGAGACGGCTGGCTCGCGCAGCAGCCGGATGGCGAAATACGAGCGCGGCAGACTGCGCGATAACTCGATGATGGGGCAACTCACGGTGGCGTTCGATTTCGCTTCCGAGGGAGAAGACACGCTGCGCGGGCATCAAGTATTTGTACTGAAAGCCACTCCGAAGCCCGGCTACGTGCCGCCAAATCGCGATTGCGAAGTACTGCCAGGGATGCAGGGCAAGCTCTGGATTGACGAGAAGAGCTTTCAGTGGGTTCGAGTGGAAGCGCAGGTAATGAAGCCTGTTTCAATCGGCGGTTTTCTGGCAACCGTCAATCCCGGCACGCGCTTTGAGCTGGAGAAAGAGCCGGTGGGTGACGGCTCGGTCTGGATGGTTTCTCATTTTAAGATGCAAGCCAGCGCCAAAGTACTCGTCCTGTTTGACAAGAATGCTCAGGAAGAAGAGTCCTTCTGGGACTACCAGCGGGCAAATTAGGGCGGACGTTTACAATACAGTTCGTGAGAATCGGAATCGCTGGCATGGGCTTCATGGGCGTCACACATCTGGGTGCCTTAGCAAAGCTTCCGGATGTTGAAGTAGCGGCGATCGGCAGTGCGAATCCGAAGGTGCTGGCGGGCGATTTGAGCGGCATCGGTGGCAATCTGAAGCGGGAGCAGACGTCATTCGACCTGAGCGCTGTGCGCAAGCATAAGACGTGGGAAGAGATGGTGGCTGACAACGAAGTGGACGCGATCGACATCTGTCTTCCGACGCATTTGCATAGGCCAGTGGCAGTGGCGGCGTTGCAATCGGGCAAGCATGTGATCTGTGAAAAGCCGATGGCTGGAACGCCCGAGGATTGCCAGGCGATGCTTGACGCAGCGAAAGAGAGCGGTCGCCAGTTGATGATCGCCCACGTGCTTCGTTTCTGGCCGGAGTACCGCAAGCTGTACGAGTTTGTGAGTGGCGGACAATACGGCGCGGTTCGGTCCGCCACGCTGATCCGGCGCTGCGGCATACCGGACTGGAGCCGCTGGCTGACGAATGAGGGCGAGAGCGGCGGAGCCATTATGGATCTGCTGATCCATGACATCGATCAGATTCTGCTGCTGTTCGGGATGCCGGATCGGCTTGCCGCCAAGAGCATGGGCGGGCCTGACAGCCTCACCGCGGCTTTTATCTATTCCTCCAAGACTCATCCATCAAATATCGAGGTGCGGCTGCAGGGAGGATGGTTCGATGCCGGCGTGCCGTTCTCGATGAGCTTTCAAGTGCGCGCCGATCGCGGTCTGCTGGAGCTGACGCCAGAGGGTCTGATGCTAAGCGATGAACGCGGTCAGCGGACGGCGGTGGATCCAGGTACAGCAGATCCATACCTGGCGGAGCTGGCGTACTTCATCGAATGCTGCCGGGCGGGAAAGAGTCCGGACCGGTGTCCGCCTGTCGAGTCCGCCAGGGCTGTGGACGTCGCACTATTACTCAAGCAGTCAAGACAAGAGGGAGGGGCACAACTGAAATGCTCGGCTTAGAAAATCTGGAGATTGGACTTATTTTTTGGGCGGAACCGGACGCTTTGGAAAGCTTACGCAAAGCGAGGGCGTTTGGGGTGCGTTGCGGGCAGATTGGTTTCCCGGGTGATTTGCTGTTAGATGGGGCAGCGGAGCGTTGGGATGAGGCGCTTACGGCGGAGCACTTCATTCCGGTATCTGCTGTGTGCAGTTATACCGGCGAAGACTATGCGGACATCCCCACCGTTGCCAACACGGTGGGGCTGGTGCCGAAAGCAACTCGCAACGAGCGGATCGACCGGACCAAAGAAGTCTCGCAACTGGCAAGGCAGCTTGGGATCGACAGTGTGGGCTGCCATATCGGTGTCATCCCGCCGGACCATTCGGAAGCGCTTTACCAAGAGATGATCCACGTGACACGCGAGCTTTGTGATGCCTGCAAAATCAATGGCCAGTTTTTCGCGCTCGAGACCGGGCAGGAGTCGGCAAAGCCGTTGTTGACGTTCTTAGAGGACGTGGATCGGGCAAACCTCAAAATCAATTTCGATCCGGCGAACATGATTCTGTACGGAACCGGCGACCCGATTGAGGCGTTGGGCGTGTTGGGGAAGCACGTGATCTCAGTCCACTGTAAAGACGGAAATTGGCCTGACCGGGACAAACCGGAGGCGCTTGGACAGGAGGTGCGTCTGGGAACAGGCGCGGTGGATTTACCTGCCTTTATCTCGAAGCTGAAGGAGATCGGCTACACCGGGCCTTTGATCATCGAACGGGAAGAACCGGACCAGGATACGAAGACCGCGGACGTTCATCATGCGGTCAAGCTGCTGAAGGAACTGACCTGGCGCTAGGATCTTCAGCGAATCTTCATTTTCGGGCTTTATATTTGGCGGTTGATGCTGGTGGACGCCAAGCGGAGGAAGTACAAGCCGAGCGCCGAAATAGATGGGACCATTCGCGAGGCATACCGAAAACAGAGATCTGGAGACCGAAGCGCGCTCAGGAAAGTGAGCCGCGAAATTGGCTGGACACGGGATGCGGTTTGCAAGC
>CBAAAA010000611.1:0-2562 GCA_964658695.1 uncultured Solirubrobacteraceae bacterium
CATAGAAGCGAGGGCCAGACCGGAACGGCCGGAGCGGGATTGAAATCGCCAGGAATATACCAGTTGCCAAAGAGGTGGGCGCGGATAGCGCCATTGCCATACCAGCCTTCGTCGGTATATTTTGACCAGTCTTCCCAAGGGGAGAAGTTAGGAAAGTCGGCGCGTAGATGCCAGCCATGGGCCGCTGCGAAGATCGCCAGGAAAAGAATCCACAGCGGGTAGGCGAAGCGCTTTATGGGCATCCGAAGTCTTTCTCCTGAAACGTACTATATCGATACGGCCCATTTGTTCCGGCAATGTTCGAGTATACCGTTCCATCAACCGGGCCAGTTCGCTTGGCGGGATGGAAAGGTTCTTAGGGAAAACCGCACATTCAAGCAAGCGGACGCGGCATATCATCGCGGAAAGATTAGAATTTGTGAGACCTGCAATCTCGTCAACAGCAGATTTAGCTGGATGGATTTCGTACCCTGACGGGCTGAGTGAATCCGGCGAAAGTGGATCGATGGCTTCCGAAATGAACGACATTGAGTTGAAAGACCCGCATCCTGTGATGATGCGCCTGCTGGCTGATCTTCCCGACGCGATCCTTGTGCTGGGCGGGGATTGGAGGATTGTCTACGCCAATCGCCGAGCCTGTGAGATCAGCCGCATCAAGCCTGAGCATATGAACCGGGAAACGCTTTGGGAACTCTTTCCGGAGTTGCTGGGCACCGAGGCGGAGCAGGTTTACCGCCAGGGGGCGGAATCGCAAGCGGAACTCCGGCTGGATGCTTTTTACTACCCGCCTTTTGGTAAGTGGTTCGATATTTCCGTTCGCGTGATGGGAGACGGCATCGTCATCCAATATAGCGATGTGACAGCCCTGGTTGAAGCGGACCAGGCCTTGCGTGCCAGCGAGGAACGCACGCATTTTGCCCTATCGGCGGCGAACGGCGTTGGCATGTGGAACTGGGATGTAGAAGAGAATGTCGTCTTCGCGGACGTCAAGTTTGCCGAGCTTTATGGGGTCGATCCGGCCCAGGCGAGGAGCGGAGCGCCGATCCGGGATTTTACCCGCAATGTTCACCCCGAGGATCGTGAGACAGTTGAGCGCGCGATCAACGACGCCGTCAAGAGCGGTGCAGAATATGCGGCGGAGTATCGCCTCATCCAGAAAGATGGGTCAATACGCTGGGTCGCGACCCGGGGTCAGTGCACCCTCGATGAGGAAGGAAAGCCGGTACGCTTTCCAGGAGTGGCGATCGATGTGACCGATCAAAAACTCGCCGAGGAAGAACGCCGGCAGCAGGATGCCTATTTAAGACTTCTTCTCGATTCCACCGCCGAAGCATTTTATGCAATCGATGAAAGTGGCCGGACCACGAGCTGCAATCGCGCCTTCCTGGAAATGTTGGGATTCAAGCACGTAGACGAGGTGATTGGCAGGCGGCTTCATGGAGTAATTCACCATTCCCATCCGGACGGCTCGGTCTACGAGGAACAGGATTGCCCACTGTATCGAGCAGCTCGGACGAACACTCCGGCGCACGTCTCCCATGAGCTTTTCTTTCGTGCGGACGGAAGCAGTTTTCCCGTCGAATATCACGCCTATCCGATTTTCCGTTCGGGAGAGGTCAAAGGGGCGATTACTACGTTCGTCGACATCACCGAGCGACGACGCACCGAAGCGGCATTGATCAAGAGTGAAAAACTGGCGGCGGTAGGACGACTGGCAAGCTCGATCGCACACGAAATCAACAATCCCCTGGAGTCTGTGACTAACCTCATTTATCTCGCTCAACAGTCGGTCGAGTTGCCAGAGGTACGAAGCTATCTCGAAATGGCAGAGAAAGAGCTGCGCCGGGTTGCCAATATCACAAGTCAGACCCTGCGTTTCCATCGGCAATCGTCAAAGCCGGTTGACATCACCTGTCTTGACCTCTTTTCCACCGTGCTTACGATCTATGAGGGGCGCCTGAAGAATGCGAACATCCGAGTCGAAAAGCGCAAGAGGGCAAACCGGCCTGTGCAGATCTATGAGGGAGATATTCGCCAGGTACTGAATAACGTAGTTGGGAATGCCATTGACGCAATGCCACACGGTGGCCGGTTGCTGGTACGAAGCCGTGAAGGGCGAAATTGGTTAACCGGCCAGGAAGGGATCGTGCTCACCATTGCCGACACAGGCGTTGGCATGGACCGAGCCACCTTGGCGCGGGTCTTCGAGGCATTCTTTACGACCAAGGGCATCAATGGAACCGGGCTCGGTCTGTGGATCAGCGCCGAAATTATGGAGCGGCACCAAGGCCGGATCGGGGTGCGAAGCCGTCAAAGTCCTGTCGGGAGCGGGACAGTCGTGACGCTGTTCTTGCCCTTTGTGCATGCTGATCAACCCTGATTTGCAACTCCGGAGTAACATCGCATCAGAGCAATACTGAGGGAATCGCCTTGGCGACAGCGACAGCAGCCTATGTTCCGGTAGAGGTCTATCTTTTGAGCTCCTATGAGCCGGACGCGGAGTATGTGGATGGAGTCATCGAGGAGCGGCCGATGGGGGAAGATGATCATTCGGCGTGGCAG
>CBAAAA010000612.1:0-2533 GCA_964658695.1 uncultured Solirubrobacteraceae bacterium
GGTGAATAGCGGGATGACCATGAAGTACACGCTTGAAGAGCAGGGTGGCAAGTGGGTTGTTGTAATTGTTGGTGACGCACAAGGTCACGGAATGCCCGGGCATGGAGGAATGAACGCAGGTTCGCTGCCGCCGGGACATCCGCGGGTGAATCCTGACGCTCCACAGGCAGGAACACCGCGGGCAGTAACTCCAGGAGCAAAGTGATCGGAAGAGAAGGGTCGAAGTGTCGATAAAGACTGTCGCAGTTTTGGGTGGAGGCCCAGCAGGCGCTTCGGCGGCCGAGAGATTGGCCAGCGCTGGCCTGAGGACGATTGTTCTCGACGAAAAACTTGCCTGGGAGAAGCCGTGCGGCGGCGGCATCACTTACAAGGCCTACTCTCAGTATCCCTACCTGATTAAGAACGAGACCCCGAAGAAGCTGGTGACGGAAACGTTCCTGGCGGCTCCGAAAGTCGGGGCGTTTAAGATGGCCTTGACTCAGCCGCTGGTCATTTATTCCCGGATCGATCTGAATGGAATGCTGTTAAAGCGGGCCGAGGATGCCGGGGCTGAAATAGCCAAAGAACGTGTACTCGGGCTGGACAGAACTCCATCCGGCTGGTCGGTTCGCACGAAGAGCGGCAGGATCGACGCCGATTACTGTGTAGTTGCCACCGGCGCGCGCAATCCGCTGCGAGACGTAGGGACGCAATATACGGCCCAGGACACGATGTATGCGCTGGGCTATTGGGTTCCCACCGACCAGCTGCATATCGATATTCAGTTCTTGCCGAATCTGGAAGGCTACATCTGGGTGTTCCCGCGCGCAGGGCACTTATCCGTTGGCATCTGTGGAAAGGGAGAGTCTGCCCAATGCTTGCGGGCGCGGCTGGAGCGTTACATGGAAGAAAAAGGTCTCCCGCGTAAAGATGCAAAGTTCTACGGGCACATGCTTCCGGCGCTCGAGGGCCGAAGCTGGCGCAATAACCGGTTGGCGGGGGATCGTTGGATCGCTGTCGGGGATGCGGGCGGCCTTGTCGATCCGATTACAGGCGAGGGTCTCTACTATGCAATTCGCTCCGGGGATCTTGCCAGCCAGGTCGTCTTAGCGGATCACGAACCCGAGAAACATGCTGAAAATTATCGTCAGCTGATTACCCGGGATTTCGCGATGGACTTGACCTACGGCGCGGGATTGGCCAAGCGGCTGTTCTGCGGCGCAATTCTCTTCACCGCCGTTCCGACGCGCATGATCGACTTCATGAAGCGCAGCCCTAAATTCTGCGAGATCATCCAAGATCTGTTTGCCGGTACGCAGCCCTACCTGGAGCTGAAGAGCCGGCTGCTGCGCAACGTAAACACTACCCTGCATGAGATCCTGATGAGCTTCCTGTTCCGCAAGTTGATTCTCGGCGAAACACGGGTATGATCACCAGACAGTCGGAAGCCTTATTCGCCCGGGCCAAGCAGTACACTCCGGGCGGTGTGAACTCGCCGGTTCGAGCCTTCCGAGGAGTGGGTGGAACGCCGCGCTTCATCGCTCGTGGGGACGGCTCGCGGATTACTGACGTAGATGGAAACGAATACATCGACTACATCTGCGGATGGGGCCCGCATATTCTAGGGCATCGCTTTAAACCGGTCATCGACGGGATCAGTTCGGCTCTTGAAATTGGCACCAGCTTCGGAGCACCTACCGGCCGTGAAATCGAACTCGCCGAACTGATTGTGGATGCCGTGCCATCGGTGGAGATGGTCCGGCTTGTGAATTCCGGCACCGAGGCCTGCATGAGCGCGATCCGGCTGGCGCGCGGCTATACGGGACGGGATCTGACCGTCAAGTTTGAAGGCTGTTATCACGGACACGTAGATTCTCTGCTGGTGAAAGCCGGATCCGGCGTAGCGACTCTGAGCCTTCCGGATAGCGTCGGTGTTCCCAAAGCGTTTTCCGATACCACGATTGCCTTACCGTTCAATGATCTGGATCGCGTTGAGACAGTGTTTCGCGAACGGGGCGACAAGATCGCGGCGCTCATCGTGGAACCAGTGGCCGGAAATATGGGCTGTGTTCCCCCTGCGCCGGGATACCTCGAGGGATTGCGCCGCATCACTCAGCAATACGGAACGCTGCTGATCTTCGACGAAGTCATGACGGGCTTCCGCCTCAGCCGCGGCGGAGCGCAACAGTTGTACGGCATCACTCCGGATCTGACGACGCTCGGCAAGATCATCGGCGGTGGATTGCCGATGGCTGCTTACGGCGGCCGCGCGGACATCATGCAGAAAGTAGCGCCCGCCGGTCCTGTTTACCAGGCCGGGACGCTCGCGGGAAATCCTTTGGCTGTGACTGCGGGCATTGCGATGCTGCGCTACATTGAAACGCATCCCGAGATGTACGAAATCATGGAGCAGAGCGGAGCCAACCTGGTGGCCGATGTGCCCGCTGGATTGACGGTGAACCGCGTCGGATCGATGGCGACGATCTTTTTCACGCCGAACCCGGTACGGAACTACGACGAGGCCAGGCAATCCGACACCGCGCAGTTCGCGAAG
>CBAAAA010000613.1:0-2509 GCA_964658695.1 uncultured Solirubrobacteraceae bacterium
CTTCGTAGATGGGCTGGTCATACTCCCAGCGAAGCCCGATGTTGAAGGTCAGGTTCGGCAGGTACTTATAGTCGTCCTGGACAAAGTATGCGTTGCGATACTGACGTTGGCCGGTCCGGCCGACAACCTGGCCCACAGTTGCATCATCGGCGTAATTGGCAACGAAATCGGCAAAGCCATTCTGTTTCGAAGAGACACCCGGGTCAGCCGTAAACTGGCCGTTGTAGCTGAAGGTGCCAAGCTCACCGTCGTTGCCGGGATAGAAGCTGTTCTGTTGATAGCGGACCAGTTCTGCACCCAGCTTTATAAGGTTCTTGCCTTTCTGCCACGTCAGATCGTCGCCATACTGAAAGACGTTATCGATGAAGACTTCAGGGGTCGGGTTCGCACCAAAGCCAGCAACTTGTGTGCCGGCGAGGGATTGACTGCTGAAGCCGGCCGTCTGCTGTGCCTGGCTGGGAATACCCACGACCTGGTTGCCCGTTAGGCCAAAAACTCCGCTGGGATCTGTCGTGACGCCGCTGTTATAGCGGATGCGGGCGTAGGAGGCACGAGCTGAGTTGACGATGGCTGACGAGAGCGTGCGTGTCCAGTCAACGGTAAACAGATGGTCAGGGTAGTTGGACGCGGAAGGAAACAGGATTGGCATAACTTCCTTCGTGGTTCCATCCTGCGCATAGCCCTGGGAGTAGCGGCCCGAGATCGTATCCTTGTCGCGAAAGTGGTAGTCGATCTTGATGTCGCCCTGATCGTTTTGCTGAAACTGACCTGTCGGGCCCTGAAGATTGTTCAGAATGCCGAGCCCGTCCTCCGAAGCCTGATTTGGCAACGGGTATACGTTGGGGTGAGAAAACAAATACTGGGCAACTGGATTGGTGATCGGTACGCAGTTATTGGCGTAAGGAACCGGACCACTCGCAACCTGCGTGTTGTAGAGCTGGTAGCCGAGGCTTGAGAGGTCAGAATATCCGGCAGCGCAGTTGGCCGTGGCTGTCTGTCCGCGATATGCGGCCGGTGCGACACTGGTAGCAGTCAAGCCGCCGGTGTGCTCGCGGTAGCCTTCATAGTCGGCAAAAAAGAACAGCTTGTCCTTGATGATGGGGCCGCCGATCGTGCCCCCGAATATCGTCTGAGTGAAGGGGTTGATAGGGGTAATTGGCGAAGCGTGTTTGTTCGTCCAGCTGTTTGCATCGAGGTTATAGTTCTCAAGGAAACCGAAGACGCTGCCATGAAACTGGTTGCTGCCGCTCTTCATGACCATGACAATGTCGCCGCCATTCACGTTGCCGAACTCCGCGTTCGCATTCGAAGAGATGACGCGCATCTGGTCGAGTGAATCCGGGCTGGGCGTGTAGCCGACCGTGTTATTCAGGTTCTCGTTGATCTCCTGCCCATCGAGCAGGTAATTATTGGATTGGGCGCGGTTCCCGTTCACGTTGGCGATGGTGCTTGAGCCGGTATCGCGCTCCGTCGAAGCCTGGCCGCCGAAGGCTCCGTAGTCGGTTGAAACTGCGCCAGGGGTAAAGACAGTCAGCTGCGAAAAATCACGGCCGTTGAGCGGAATGCTATTGATCGTGTTCTCTGTAAACGTCTCGCCAAGCGTCGCATTTTCCGTATTCAGAATCGGCTGCAACTGGTCTGAGACCTCGACGTTGGTCGTCGCCGCGCCGGGCTTGAGCGGGAAGTCGATCTTCGCCGTCTGGTCAATCTCAAGTGAGAACGGCCCGTACTTCGCGGTCTCAAATCCGTTCGCCTCGACCGACAACTGATACTGGCCAATCTGCAGGAAGCGGATGGAGTAGGAGCCGGAGTTGTCCGTCGTCTCCGAGGTTGTTACCCCGGTCGCGATGTTAGTCACATTGACCCTGGCTCCGGGGATGGTCGCGCCGGCCGGGTCCGTGATGGTGCCGCGAATGGCTCCCGTCACAGTCTGAGCCAGGCCGGCGAGCGGCATAGTCGCAAGGAGCAGAAGAGTGGATAGTGAAAGGGGTCTCAAGTCGTTGCCTCCCGAAATGACGTCGCTGTAGAAGCCCGGAGGAGAATGGCTCAACATCGCTTCCGGGCCGATAGTTACTTTGGTGTGAAAGAACAATAACGCGGATTTTCATATTTGCAACATCTATTTCGATGGCAAACGATCAAAATGATGAGCTACATAGCCCGCATTGGAAGAGTTCCCGAGTTGCTGTGCGTTCCATGACCGCGAAAACGCCTTCCGGGCCGAGCATTCAAACGCTTTTTGCCCCGAACTCAAACTTCGGGACCGGCGTAAGAAGCGGGCGAACGGGGTGCAGGAGGCAATAGGAGGAGTGTGCGGGTCAACCTTACGGCGGGTGCTAGACGGGCAGGCGCACTTCAGGAGCGTCGCAGGAGGGGGGAGCATCTCCGAGCGGTATCCTGCCTACAGCGATTCCTGGGTGGCGCGCCGACGAGGCATTTTAAACGTAGTGAGGCGAGGGCGAAACGCCCGAGGGTCAGGGAATGTCGCGAGTGAGCGAAGTAGCTGCTG
>CBAAAA010000614.1:0-2494 GCA_964658695.1 uncultured Solirubrobacteraceae bacterium
GCTGCGCAAAGGTCCATTTCGCCGGAGTGCTCCGGAACTCGTTCGAGCGCTTCAACGAGTTCAAGAGATCCGTCGTCTTAGTATCGATTTGCAGCCATCGCGCCGGGTTCCCCCGGGTCGCCTGCATGCCCTGGCGCGTTTCGCCGCCGCGGCTAAGGTAACCGCGCTTCAACGGTTGCCGGAATCGCGACGGCTTGCAACGCTGGTGGCCTTTGCTCACAATCTCGAAGCATGCGCTCTCGATGACTGTCTGGATCTGCTGGATATTCTCATAACGGAAATTTTCAGCGAGGCGGAAAAGGCCAGCACAAAGGCCCGGCTACGCACCATTAAGGATCTGGATGCGGCGGCTATTCAATTGAGTCAGATCTGCCGGATGATACTCGATGACAAGGTATCCGATGCCGATCTTCGGTCTTCCATCTTCGGCGCAACGACACTCGAAGACCTGCAGGCAGCCGTAGGCCAGGTGGACTCGTTGGTCCGGCCGCCGGAAGACGTTTACTATCGCGAACTGGAAGCCAGCCACCACCGAGTTCGTCGCTTCCTTCCCGCCCTGCTCGAAACGGTGCAGTTCGGCTCAACTCCGGCCGGAGAGGGCGTCCTCGATGCAATTCGTTATTTGGGGCGAATGGAACAGCAGGGGCGAGCGGCGGCCGGAGATCCTCCGATGAGTATTCTCAATCGCGGCTGGCGGCGATATGTTCTGGACGGTGAGAACTTTGATCGAAAAGCTTATGTGTTCTGCTGTATGGATCGTCTCCGGTCCGCTCTCCGGCGACGCGACCTATTCGTAGCTCCTAGCATTCGATATGCCGATGCCCGGCTTGGATTACTCAGCGGGCCAGCGTGGGACGCAGCTCGCGTAAATGTCTGCCGGTCTTTAGGCCACTCATTATCGGCGGAGGACACGCTGTCGGCTCTGACGAAAGAGTTGGATCAAACGTACCGAACCGTTGCGGCCAATTTGCCGTCGAATGCCGGTGCACGCGTTGAGCAGGTTGACGGCAAAGAGGAATTCGTTGTTGCCGGGCTGGATAAGATAGAGGACCCGCCGAGCTTGGTGAAACTTCGGGACGCTCTCAATGCTCGGCTGCCCCGGGTCGATCTTCCAGAAGTATTGCTGGAGATCGCAGCACGAACGAATTTCACATCTAAGTTCACTCATCTCAGTGAACGGGAATCGCGCGCGAGTGATATCGGCGTCAGCATTTGCGCCAATCTAATTGCTGAGGCGTGCAACACCGGTCCAGAACCCCTGATTCGGAATGACCTCCCGCCACTTCGGCGCTCACGACTCTCCTGGGTCAATCAGAATTTCATTCGCAATGAGACACTAACCGAGGCCAATGCCTGCCTCGTTGCGGAGCAGAACAGAATTCCATTGGTTCATCAGTGGGGTGGTGGCGAGGTCGCCTCCGCAGATGGGCTGCGCTTTGTGGTTCCCGTTCGCACGTTGCATGCCGGTCCCAATCCGAAATACTTCGGCTTTGAGAGGGGTGTGACCTATTACAATCTGCTGTCGAATCAGTTTACGGGCTTGAATGCGATTGTGGTGCCCGGTACAATACGCGACAGTCTTTACCTGCTCTCCGTGGTTCTCGATCAGCAGACCGAAATACAGCCTGTCGAAATTATGACCGACACCGGGGCGTACACCGATGTCGTGTTCGGGTTGTTTTGGCTTCTGGGCTTCCGTTCGCGCCCCGGATCGCGGATATCGGGGGCGCGCGCTATTGGCGTATGGATCCGAGTGCTGATTATGGGCCGTTGAATGGAATCGCGCGGCATCGCATCAACACGCGGCTGATTACTGAAAATTGGGAGGACATGCTGCGGCTCGCTGGCTCCCTGAAACTAGGGGTAGTGCAAGCCATGTCGGTGATGCGTACCCTGCAAATTGGAGACAAGCCAACGAAGCTCGCGCAGGCGATAGCGGAGTTGGGACGTATAGATAAAACAATCCATGCGCTTACCTTCATCAACGATGAGGACAAGCGCCGGCGCACCTTGACCCAGCTCAATCGCGGCGAGGAGAGACACAAACTTGCACGCGCGGTCTTTCACGGAAAACGAGGTGAATTGCGGCAACGCTATCGGGAAGGACAAGAAGATCAACTTGGTGCCCTTGGGCTGGTCCTCAACGTGATTGTGCTGTGGAATACGTTGTACATCAACGCCGCACTTCAGCAACTCGAGGCGGAAGGTTTTCCGATTAACCCGGAGGACGTGGCGCGTCTCTCACCGCTCGTTTTCGACCACATCAACCTGCTCGGCCGGTACGCTTTTTCCGTCCCGGAGTCGGTGGCTCGAGGCGAATTACGTCAGCTCCGGAATCCGGCAGATGCCATCGAGGACGTGGCGTGAGCCCTTATACCGGTTTTCTGTCCGATTGCTCCCCAACACCCATCTTGAAGCGTCTAGGGAATTGGCCAAATTCCAGACGAACGGAGCTGCAGGAGCGTAGCCGCTCGTTCTTGACCGCAGTGCAAGC
>CBAAAA010000615.1:0-2491 GCA_964658695.1 uncultured Solirubrobacteraceae bacterium
AGAGATCTTCGACGTAGCGGTGGATCTGCGGAAAGGCTCGCCCAGTTTCGGCAAATGGACCGGGCTTGTCTTGTCGAAGGAGAACCACCGGATGATGTGGATTCCGCCGCACTTCGCACACGGTTTCCTGGTTCTCTCCGACGTCGCCGAGGTGGCGTACAAGGCGACCGACTACTACGCTCCGCAATGGGAACGAAGCCTGCTGTGGAACGATTCGCACATCGGGGTGGAATGGCCGGTGACGCAGGACCTGATTCTCTCTGAGAAAGACAAAAATGGTTGTCCGTTTTCAGAAGCTGAAGTGTACGAGTAGCTGGATTTCGCGCCTGGCGTGATCGCCGGGAAGGATTGCGTGGCATGGCAGAAACATTACTGGTGACCGGAGGCGCAGGGTTCATTGGTTCCAATTTCGTCCTGAGCCGGATCAAGGCTGGCGATCAGGTCGTCAATCTCGACAAGCTGACGTACGCCGGCAATCCCGGCAATCTGCAAAGCGTTGCGGAGTCTCGGGCTTACACGTT
This sequence comes from uncultured Solirubrobacteraceae bacterium, assembly GCA_964658695.1. Classification (GTDB taxonomy): domain Bacteria; phylum Acidobacteriota; class Terriglobia; order Bryobacterales; family Bryobacteraceae; genus Bog-105. The sequence goes on from CBAAAA010000615.1 coordinate 522, forward strand.
TATTAAGGGCGGCATTGAAGACGGCCGCCTGGTGAAAGAGCTTCTGGCGAGATTCAAGCCAGACGCGGTCGTGCATTTCGCGGCGGAAAGCCATGTGGACCGCTCGATCCATAATCCGGGTGAATTCATTCACACGAATATAGTCGGAACCTTTGAATTGCTCAACACAGTCCTGCAGCACTGGCGTTCGCTGGGCGGCGATGCTGCCGGCAAGTTCCGGTTACTCCACATCTCGACCGATGAGGTTTATGGTTCGCTCGAGAAAGACGAGCCCGGATTTTCTGAGACGACGGCTTACCGTCCGAATAGTCCGTATTCCGCATCGAAGGCCGGTTCCGACCACTTAGTGCGCGCCTATCATCACACCTACGGGCTGCCGGTGCTGACGACCAACTGCTCAAATAACTATGGCCCATTTCAGTTTCCGGAGAAGCTGATCCCGCTAGTGATTCTCAATGCGCGAGATGAGAAACCGCTGCCGATTTATGGCGATGGGTTGAATGTTCGCGACTGGCTGCATGTGCATGATCACTGTGCGGCGATTTCAGAGATTCTGGCGCATGGGCGGGTAGGTGAGACGTACAATGTCGGCGGGTTGAATGAGAAGACGAATCTGGAAGTCGTGCACACGATCTGTTCAGTCATGGATGAGCTGAGACCCGCTGTGCGGCCGAGACGGGAGCTGATCACGTTTGTGAAAGACCGTCCGGGACATGACCGCCGTTATGCGATCGACTGCTCGAAGCTGCGGGAGGAACTCGGGTGGGCGCCAAAGTTGAGCTTCGAAACGGGGATCCGGCAAACCGTCGAGTGGTATCTTCAAAATCCGCGCTGGATTGAAAGCGTCACCAGCGGTGAGTATCGGAACTGGGTGTCGCAGAACTACGGAAGCCGGGGAAACTAAGTGCGCGGAATCATTCTGGCCGGGGGCGCCGGCACCAGGTTATATCCGGCCACGCTGGCCGTGAGCAAACAGCTTGTGCCGGTGTATGACAAGCCGATGATTTACTACCCGTTGAGCACGCTGATGCTGGCCGGAATCCGTGAGATCCTGATCATCTCGACACCGCTCGATCTGCCGCGCTTTCGGGATCTGTTTGGCGACGGAAGCCAATGGGGACTTGACATTCAATACGCCGAACAGCCGCGGCCGGAGGGCTTGGCCCAAGCCTTTCTCATTGGGGCGGAATTTGTGAGAAATGAGCCATGTGCGCTGGTGCTGGGCGACAACATTTTCCACGGATATGAGTTGGGACAGCGCTTAAAATCGGCAGCGCTGGTGAAGGACGGGGCGCATGTCTTTGCTTACCTGGTGAGCGATCCTACCGCGTATGGCGTGGTGGAGTTTGACAACAGCGGCAGGGTGATCAGTATTGAGGAAAAGCCGACAGCGCCGAAATCGAATTACGCTGTGACCGGCCTGTATTTCTATGATGCGCAGGTGACAGACTATGCACGTTCCCTGAAGCCTTCCAGACGCGGCGAGCTGGAGATCACCGATCTAAATCGCATTTATCTGGAGAAGGGGAAGCTGACGGTTGTGCCCCTGGGCAGAGGGACGGCGTGGCTGGATACGGGAACGCATGATTCGATGCTCGAAGCGTCCACGTTTATTTTCACTCTGGAGAAGCGGCAGGGCGTAAAGATCGCCTGTCCGGAAGAGATCGCTTATCGGATGGGCTATATCAATGGCACACAGTTGGAGGCATTAGCGCAGAAATTCCTGAAGAGCGGCTACGGCAATTATCTGATGCAGGTGTTGTCGCAGCCGCAAGCGGTGAGTCCGCTGTTTTAGGAGACTGGATGAGAGCGCGGACTTAGAGAACGACTTCGACGCCCATGCTGCGGCAAGCGCCTTTGACCTGCTCGACCGCGGCGTCCAGGGTGAAACAATTCAGATCAGGCATTTTGATCTTGGCGATTTCCTCGACCTGCTTGATGGTGATTTTTCCCACCTTGTTCTTATTTGG
>CBAAAA010000616.1:0-2448 GCA_964658695.1 uncultured Solirubrobacteraceae bacterium
TACAAATACATGCAGGGAAGACGTCCAACGCTGGGCGAGCAACGACCGGACGGTTGCGGCGATCACGGATTCCTCATCACGGGCCGGGATGACGACCGCAATTTTTCGGTCTCCCGCGAAGGCTATGCCCGATGGAGCAAGGTTGCGGGAGACACGCCAGAATCCGCCTCTGGCAGTCAGCAGGTAAATCCAGATAGCAAGGGGAGCAAATGCGGCGAAGGTGAGGGCCGAACTCAGCACGCCTGGATTAACACAAGGGCTGCTGTTGAGTCATACAGTGCAGCGTTCCCAACCCGAGCACCAGGTCGGTTGCGGCGATCCCGACAACTTTCCTGCCCGGGAAAAGCTCGGCGAGTTTATTGAGGGCTACACGATCGTTGGCGTCGTTAAATGTCGGCGCCAGGACGAGTTCGTTGGCTATATAGAAGTTGGCGTAGCTCGCCGGCAGGCGCTGTCCGGAAAAGAACACCGGCTCCGGCATCGGCAGGGTCTTGACGCGCAACGGCGAGCCGTCATCACTTCTCATCTCGCGCAGTATGGCGAGATTTTCTCGCAGCGGTTCGTAGTTGACCTCTGTGGGATCGGGTTCAGACGCAATGACTACCGTGTCCTGCGAAGTAAACCGGGCCAGATCGTCCACGTGCCCATGCGTGTCATCGCCTGCAATGCCGTTGCGAAGCCACAGGGTGTTTGTGACGCCCAGATAGTCTCGGAACACCTTCTCGATCTCGCAGCGGTCGAGGCCGGGATTTCGAGCCTGAACGTCACTCAACAGGCACTCCTCGGTGGTGAGCAAACTGCCGCATCCATTGACATCAATGCTGCCGCCCTCCAGCACAACACGCTTTCCATCGTGCTCTGGCGTCCACACGGGAACATTCAGAAGCGGCTGCAGCTTCGGGGTCACCGAGTCATCGTACGCCCAGTTCGGATATTTCGCCCAGCCGTTAAAGTGCCAGTTGAGCATTCCCAGATTCTGCGTTTCATCGTGTACAAAGATCGGGCAGAAGTCGCGCGTCCAACTGCGGTCAGTCTCGATGGGAAAGAATTCTACCGCGGCGAGTTCAGCGCCGCATTTCTGAAGTAACTTGCGCGCCCGTTCGCCGTAATCGGGATTTTGCACCAGGATTCTGACCTTCTCCACGCGTGAGAGATGGCGCACGATCTCGCCGTACACCCATTGCACAGTGTGGAATTTCCCCGGCCAATCGGTGGTCTCGTGGGGCCACGCCAGCCAGGTGGCCGCATGCTTCTCCCACTCAGCCGGCATCCGAAAGCAGCTCATCGTTCAGGCCAGCCAGCGGTTCACGATCGGTGCGTAAGCGTCGATGCGCCGGTCGCGCAGGAAGGGCCAGTTCCGGCGCACTTCATCCATCTGTTTGGGATCGCACTCGACAACCAGAACCTGCTCGTCTTTGTCATTGGCCTGCGCGATGAGCCGCCCGAAAGGATCGGACACAAAGGAGTTGCCCCAGAATTCCAGGCCATGATCGGGCGGCCCTTCAAAGCCGACGCGATTGACTGCCGCAACAAACACTCCGTTTGAGATGGCATGCGCTCGCTGCACCGTGCGCCATGCATCCAGCTGCGCCTCGCCATACTCGGCCTTCTCGGCAGGATGCCATCCGATGGCGGTTGGATAGAAGAGTACGTTTGCTCCCTGCAGCGCGGTGATCCGAGCGCCTTCCGGATACCACTGATCCCAGCACACCAGAACACCGATACGTGAAAAGCGGGTTTCAAAGTTCTGAAACCCCAGATCTCCGGGAGTGAAATAAAACTTTTCGAAGTACAGCGGATCGTCCGGGATGTGCATCTTGCGGTACTTGCCGATCAGGGAACCGTCGGCGTCAATGATCGCTGCCGTGTTGTGATACAGGCCTTGGGCGCGCTTTTCGAACAGCGAGGCTACGACGGAAACCTGTAGTTCCTTTGCGACTGCGGATAGCGTCTCTGTAGACGGCCCAGGAATCGATTCGGCTAAGTCGAAGAGCTCTGCTTTCTCCTCACGACAGAAGTACTGTGATTTGAACAACTCCTGCAGGCAGACGATTTCAGCGCCCTTCGATGCAGCTTCGCGAATGCCGGCCACAGCCTTGCGAAGATTCTCTTCAGGATCAAGAGTGCAGGACATTTGCACCAGCCCGATCTTAAATCGGCTGTCGCGATGCGCACGTGGAGCGACTGTATTTACGGCCATAACTGTTTCGATGAGGAATTGAGCGCCGAGGCTACATGTAAATGCCGCCATTGACGTCGAGCACGTGACCAGTGATGAAACTGGCTCCGTCGCTGACCAAGAATTCCACTGCGGCGGCGATCTCCTCGGGCGTGCCGATTCGTCGCAGGGGAGTCTGGTCGATCATCTTTTGTTTCAGTTCACCGCCCAAACCGTGTGTCATATCGGTTTCGATGAACCCCGGGGCGACTGCGTTTACCGTAATGTTG
>CBAAAA010000617.1:0-2412 GCA_964658695.1 uncultured Solirubrobacteraceae bacterium
GCTCACCGCAGACAGCAAAGATGCGAAAGCCGAATCTTTGTTGCGCAAATCCATTGCACTCGAGAACAGCCGTTGGGAGTCCCACTACGAACTGGGCGCTTTACTCGCCGCCCGGCACAGCTACGAAGAGGCGGCCGCCGAACTTTCTCGCAGCATTGAACTCAATCCGAAACAGCCCAATGCGCATTACCAACTCGCGCGCGTTTACGACCGTCTCGGTCAGTCCGAACGAGCCAAAGAAGAGCGCGAAATCCACCGCCGGCTTACCTCACCGGAAGGTGGCGGAATGCAGTGAGAATCTAAACGGTACACAGCTCCACAGCCTGCTTCAGCGACGTCATCGGATCATGTATCGGAATGAACTCATGCGCAAAATAGCCTTCATAGTTCAGATCCGCAATAGCCTTCGCCACACTCCGCCACTGCAGCTCCTGCGTGTCATCCAGTTCATGCCGCCCCGGCACGCCGCCCGTGTGGAAATGACCGATGTACTTGATATTCTCCGTGACGGTCCGGATAATGTCGCCTTCCATGATCTGCATGTGATAAATGTCGTACAACAATTTCACTCGCGGCGAATCCACCGCCTTCACCACTTCCACGCCCCACACCGTGTGGTCGCACTGATAGTCATGATGGTTGACTTTGCTGTTTAAAAGCTCCATCACCACCGTCACCCCGCTGTCTTCGGCCATCTTCTTCACGCGGTTCAGCCCGAGAATGCAGTTATCGCGTCCGATGTCATCCGCCAGGCCTTTGCGATTGCCCGAAAAAGTAATTACGGTCGGGATTTTGGCGGCCGCCGCGAGATCGATATTCTTCTTCATCTCCGCGGTCAGCCGGTCGTGGCTCTCCTTGCGGTTCCAGCCATCGGGAATAGTTCCCGCGCCCGGCGTCACGCACGGCGTCAACCCGTACTTCTGCACCGTCGGCCAGTCTTCTTCCTTTACCAGATCAATGCCGCGCAGTCCCATTTCCGCGCCGTTCCGGCAGAGATCGTCCAGGCTCATATCCTTGTAGCACCAGCGTGCCGCGGACTGCTTCAGTCGTCCCTTCGACGGCGTTTCCGCCCCCTTCAGGCCAGCGGCCAGTAACGTTGCGGCAGACGTCTTCATTGCAGATCTTCTTGTCATACGTGGAGGTAGCTGGAGTTAGCCTACTACACCCGCATCCATAAGGAAACGCCAAATAGATCGAACCTTTTCGATACCCCGCTCGTCTTACCCTCCAGCCAATGGCGGAACCGGAAACGCTCTACAAAATCGAGCCGTCTTACGACTCCACTATCGCGGTGGAGGTTTCGAAAACCGGCTTACTCCGCCAACGCAAGCACGTCCTTGTCTTCGAAAGCTTCCAGGGAAAACTTCACTTTTCTCCCGATGACCCGCAGAGTGCACGCGTCGAAATCACCATCGATCCCGGCTCCATCGCCTGCCGCGACAAATGGCTCAAGCCGCGCAAGATCAAAAAGGTCGCCGAGTTCGCCCGCTCAAAAGTGCTGGCCGCTGACCTGCATCGCGAGATCCGGTTCGCCTCGCGCGCCGTCAGCCCCAAGCCCCTGCGCGGCTTCGTCGTCGAGGGCCTTCTGTCCCTCCGCGGCGTCGAAAGCCCGGTCCGCGCCAACGTCATTCTCGGCCCCCAGACAAATGGCAGGTTCCAGATCGATGCCGACGCTCCTTTGCGCCTGTCCGATTTCGGGATCACACCGCCCTCGGCGCTTCTCGGCCTCATTGGCACACGCAACGACGCCATGATTCATTTGCTGCTCTGGGCTTCCCGGATCTCTCCATAAAACTGCCACGCCGGCTCAAAGTCGCGCGTCAGTTTTTCATTGGTCAGTGCCGCGCGCACCATCTCAATCGGGATGGCACTCTGCTTCAGCACTGCATCGTGAAACTCCAGATCCGTCAACTTTCCAGAACCGACGAGCTGTTTGCGCAACTCTCGCAGTTGCAGCCCGCCCAGCATGTACGCCGCCTGATACAGCGGGCGATCCTGCCCCAGAAATGAACGCCTGACTTCTGCCCCCGCGTTCTCCCGCTCGTGCCCCACCTTCTCCACCAGAAAATCCACGCACTGTTGCGGCGTCCAGTTCCCCAAGTGGAAATTCAACGAGAACAGGATTCGCGCCGCCCGGTGCATGCGCCAGAACAACGCCCCCACCCGATCGGCCGGTGTGTTGTCGAAGTTCATGTCCCACAGCAGCATCTCCCAGTACAACGACCACCCTTCTACATAAAACGGCGTCTCGAAAACCGTGCGCCACTGCCGGAAACGCGCCTCGTAAAACATCTGCAGCTCATGCCCCGGAATCAATTCGTGGAACACCGTAGCATGCGCAAAATGAATGTTGTTCCCGCGCATGCTCATCATCTTCTGCTCGAACGTCATGGAGTCCACCGGATACGAAAC
>CBAAAA010000618.1:0-2409 GCA_964658695.1 uncultured Solirubrobacteraceae bacterium
CCTTGCGGGTCATGAGTCCGCGTTCGATCAGGATTCGATTGGGCAAGAGAAAGCCGTCGGTGGTGACCAAGTCTACGCGAGGGTGGTCTGGCCAACGTGCCAGGCAGGCTCGTAAGACGCGGGCGAATGAGCTCTTACCCACAGCCACGCTGCCGGCGACTCCAATGATGTAAGGGACGCGGGCTCCGGTCGGTGTTCCCATGAACTGGCGGCGGGCATCATACAGGTGTTGAACGGCGGCTACATGGAGATTGAGCAGGCGAGACAGAGGAACATAGATATCCTCGACTTCGCCGATCGAGACCTGCTCATTGAGGCCACGCAGGGAGACCAGTTCGTGTTCGCTTAATAGGAGCGGCGTGTTGGCGCGGAGCGATCTCCAGCGCGGTCGGTCAAAATCAATATAGCGGCTGAAGATCAAACGATCAGGCTCTCCCCGGCGGGGGTCGCACTTATTGAAATGAACATGCATTTTCCAAAGGGCATCGGGATGGCAGCCGCGCTGCTCCTATTGTTCCGCATTGGTCTCTCAGCAGGCGTAGAGCCGGCACTGGCGGTGGTTCACGCGAGCGTGGCGCAGGAAGACAACGGCGCGCTTGCCCCGGGAGACTACAAGTTTCTGCCAGGGGAACCATTGTTCGTGGTGTTTGAAATCGCCGGTTTCCAAGTGAAGCACGACGAGGAGAAAGACACGCGCGCCATTTCGCTGTCCTGGGAGGTCAGCGTTCGAGACCGGGAAAACGTGCCGCTGGCTCCCGCTCAGGGTGGAGAGATCAAAACCGGCTTGAGTTCAGAGGATAAGAAATGGCTACCGAAGCGGCGGGCTGAGTTTTCACTGCCGCAACAGATCGGCGCGGGAGAGTATCGCGTGCATATTGTGACGAAAGATCTGTTGAGTAACACGGAAGCGGTGAAGGACATTCCATTCCGGATCGGAGGCCGCGAAGTAGCGCCTTCGCCGGGCCTCCGGGTGGAACGACTGAAATTTTCGCGCGAGGAGGGCGGTCCGGATCTGCAGACGCCCGCTTACCGTCCCGGAGATGCCATCTTTTTAGCGTTCGATATTGTCGGCTTTTCACAGGCTCCGGAGGGTGAATATCATGTGAGCTACCGCTTTCAGGTGTTGAGCCCAAACGGCAAGGTGTTTGTGAATCAGCCGCAAGCGGTTGAATTGTCGGCCAAGTCTTTCTACCCGGCTCGGTTTGTTCCGGTAAATTTCTCGATTACCGCGCCGGGCGCAAGTGCGCGAGGCGAGTATACGGTCTTGTTATCCATCAAAGATGAAGTGTCGAATCAATCCTCAGAAGCGAAATACAGCTTCAGCCTGGAATAGATTCGACCATTTGCAGAAGGGACTGAAGCCCCGCTACAAATTCACTCTCGGGCGTGAGCAGGCTGACCACGATGAATGCTTCCGACGCCATGTCGAAAAAGTATCCGGGTTGCACAGCGACGTTGTAATCACGAAGCAGGGTGGTCGCCCAGAACTCTTCGGTTCGAGTACCTGGCAACTGCAAAATAGCGGACCAGCCGCCTTCCAGATGCAGCGGATGGACGGGAGAGCCTTCCAGCAGGCTGACGGCTGCCTGCATGTTGGCGTGAAGGCGCGCCCGAATCTGCTTCTGAAATTCGAGGCCTAGGGGCAGCAGGCCGGGTAGTGCCCGCTGGACTGGCGTGCCGACTGACAAATAGGTATCGAGGATCTCTTCGAGGCGTTCGGCTGCGCGGGCGCGCTCCGCAGCTTCGCCGTGAATGACGATCCAGCCAAGTTTGAGTTGCGGCATGCCAGCGCTTTTTGAAAGACCGTTCAAAGAAAAGCCGAGTCCGACGTCGTTCCCCGCGAGGGTCGGCATGCTGTCGGGGGCGGGACTGAGTGGATAGTCAAGAAACACTTCATCGCAGATTAAGGAAATGCGGTGGCTGGCGGCCAAGTCGGATAAGAGTGAAAATTCGCCGCTCTTCAGAAACGAGCCTGTCGGATTATTGGGGCTGACAATGACGATGGCTCGTGTGCGTTTGGTGAGAACGCTCCGCAGGTGACCAGGATCTACAAACCAGTTGCCGGCGTAAAGCAGACGGTACGGCACGGTGCGAACAGACTCGAGGGCCGCCAGATAGTCGAAAAGCGGATAGGAAGGCGTGGGGACAAGAATCTCATCGCCTGGATCGCACAGGAGCTTGAAGAGAACGCTATAGGCTTCGCTGGTGCTTGCGGTGAGGGCGATGTTGTGAGGTGAGACGGTGACGCCGGCGCGCCCCGCATAGTAGGTCGAGACGGCGGAGCGCGCGCCCAGTTCGCCAAACGGCTCGGGGTGATAGGAGAAGTGATCGAGCGCGGCGAAAACTTGGTTGATTTGCGCGTGCGGGTACTCGAAGCCGCCGGCAACTGGGTTAGAAATCGTCAGATCC
>CBAAAA010000619.1:0-2405 GCA_964658695.1 uncultured Solirubrobacteraceae bacterium
TGGTGCGCTCGACACCGCGACCGTTTTGCGCGACTTCTTCAATAATGCCGTCGGTCCGCCACCTGGTGGGCGAGGCGGAATGAAAAGTATCGACTGGATCGTGCTTTCCGGGTGGCTCATCTTTCTCGTCAGCTATGGGCTTTACCGGGGGCGGGGAAGCGACAACGTCAGCAAATATCTGCTTGCCGGGAGGACGATGCCCTGGTACGCGATGGGGTTATCCATACTGGCGACCCAGGCAAGCGCCATCACCTTCATCTCGACTACCGGGCAGGGATATGTAGACGGGCTGCGCTTTGCCCAGTTCTACTTTGGGCTGCCCATCGCGATGATCCTCATCAGCATGACGGCGGTTCCGATTTTTCATCGCGCCAAGGTGTTTACCGCCTATGAGTATCTGGAAGCGCGCTTCGACGCCAAGACACGCGCGCTGGTCAGCATCATCTTCCTGGTCCAGCGCGGGCTGGCGGCGGGGATTGGTTTGTATGCGCCGGCAGTGGCGTTGTCGGCGGTGCTGGGCTGGCCTGACCGGATAACCACGGTTCTTACCGGGATCCTGATCGTTCTCTATACAACAACCGGGGGAATCAAAGCGCTTACCTGGGCGGACGTTCAGCAGATGATGATGATCTTCGTGGCGCTCACGGTGAGTCTCATTCTTGCGGTCCACATGCTGCCAGCAAGCGTGTCCTTCTCCGATGCATTGCACCTGGCGGGGGCGGCTGGCCGGCTGAAGATTGTGGATCTGAAACTGGACTGGAGCAGCCGGTATAACGTCTGGAGCGGATTGATTGGAGGAGGATTCCTGGCGCTGGCGTACTTTGGCTGCGATCAAAGCCAGGTCCAGCGTTATCTGACGGGACGGTCTATTACCCAGAGCCGTTTTAGCCTGCTGTTCAATGCCGTGGTGAAGATTCCCATGCAGCTCTTCATCCTGTTCATTGGAGCGATTGTTTTTGTGGTCTCGCTGTTCGTTCCATCGCCGGCCATTTTCCATCCGGTGCAGGCGCGGCGAGCAGAGCAGACCGCCGAGTGGAAGAGCGTGGAAGGAGAGTATCGAAAAGCGTTTGAGGCGCGAAGGGCGGCTGCGCTACGGTTCGCCGCGTCAAATGAAAGCTCGCGTTCTTCTCTGCCCAAAGAACTGGCGGATTTTCGGAACTCGATGGCAGGATTCGATGGCGCGCGGCAACATGCATTGCAGATTGTCGAGAAGCTGAATGGCGGAGCAAAGTTCGACGATACGAATTACATCTTTCTGCGATTCGTGACGACGTTTCTGCCGGCGGGGCTGGTGGGACTGGTCATCGGGGTGATATTCAGCGCCTCCATGGGTTCGACTTCGGGGGAGATCAACTCGCTGGCGACGGTCTCGGTGATCGACATCTATCGCAGGCATGTAGCTCCAAACCGAAGTGACCATCATTACCTGATGGCCTCGCGGCTGTTGACGGTGTTCTGGACGGCCTATGCGGTCGGTTTTGCGGTATTCGGGTCACGCGGGTTTGGAGCGCTGATCGAACGCGTGAACATCGTCGGGTCGCTGTTCTACGGCGGGCTGCTGGGAGCTTTTGTGCTGGCATTCTTCTTCAAGAAGGTGAGGGGGACGGCGGCGTTCTGGGGAGTGCTGGCGGGTGAGGCGGCGATCTTTACCGTGGCTAAGTGGACCAGTCTTTCCTTCCTCTGGTACAACGTTGTGGGCTGCCTGGTGGTTGTGGCCGTGGCGGTGATCGCGACCTGGTTTTACCCCAAAGTGTCACCGGAACTCGGTCCGGCTGAGTCATAGGCGACGTTTTCTTCTCAGGAACGAACGTTTTGCGTCAATTGCGGGCACGCGATTGCGAAATCGGACACCGCAGCCTTTTAGGACATCCCGGGAAAGGCTCGTGAAGACAGCGGCTTCGATTTCGGTACCCGAACTGCACTGTCAATTGGGCATCGCCTGCGACAACACTGATGAAAGACTTCCAATTCGCGCTTCGCCAACTGCAGAAATCGCCTGTCTTTACCCTGACCGTGATTCTCACAATCGCGCTTGGCATCGGCGCAAACACCTCGATTTTTACCCTGGTTCACGCCGTCCTTTTGAAATCGCTGCCGGTTACTGATCCGAAAACGCTCTACCGGATCGGGGACAAGGACGATTGCTGCGTTTACGGCGGGTTCGTTAGTCGCGATGGCGATTTCGACCTGTTCTCGTGGGATCTTTACAAGAACTTCGAGGCGACGAGTCCGGAGTTTGAAGAGTTGGCGGCGATGCAGTCGGGCGGGAACAGGATGAGCGTTCGGTATGGCTCCGAGCCGGCGCGTTCCCAGATCACGGAGTATGTCTCGGGGAATTATTTCTCGACTTTCGGCATTCGGCCGTTTGCCGGGCGGATGCTGTTGCCATCGGATGACCGGGCCAA
>CBAAAA010000620.1:0-2388 GCA_964658695.1 uncultured Solirubrobacteraceae bacterium
CCTACAATGTTGATTGGAGTTAAACCACCCGAAGCGCGCAGCTGTCATTTACAATCCGGTGGCTCGCGGCCTCGCGCGTCACCGTCCTAGTCTCGAACGAACGATTGGCGTACTCGATCGTCAGGGAATTTCGGCCAAACTGATTGCAACTGAAGCGCCGGGGACCGCTGGAGCCCAGGCGCGCCAGCAGATTGAGGACGGATGCGATCTGATCATTGCAGCGGGCGGTGATGGAACAATCAACGAAGTCGCAAACGGGATGCTGAACACCGGCGTGCCACTGGCGATCTTTCCGGGTGGCACTGCGAACGTATTGGCGAGAGAGATGAAGCTGCCCATTCATCTGGAACGCGCGGCGGCTCAGGTGTCCAGGCTGCGACGCCGTAAGATTTCCGCTGGCAGCCTTCGTATCAACGACTCGGATGCGCGTTGTTTTCTCTGCATGGCTGGTGCAGGTCTTGATGCTGAGATTGTCTCCCGGCTGAATCTCGATTTTAAGGCAAGGACCGGGAAGCTTGCCTACTACGTAACCGGCTTCGCGCAGGTTTTCCGACCGCTACGGGAGTTTGAAATTTTCATCGACGGCAAACCGTTCCTGGCGAGCTTTGCCCTGATCAGCCGGGTCAGAAATTACGGCGGAGATCTCGAGATCGCGCGCGGCGCTTCGTTACTTCGGGATGACTTTGAAGTCGTCCTGTTCCGAGGTACGATTGCGGTCCGCTATCTGCAATACCTGCTCGGAGTGGCTCTGAAACAGGCGCATCTGATTCCTGGCTGTACGTTTTTGCGCGGAACCCGAGTGCAGTGTCCGCTGCCCTCCGATGGCGGGGTGTACGTGCAGGTGGACGGCGAACTCGCCGGGCAATTGCCCATGACCGTCGATATTCTTCCGGGCGCATTGACCATGCTACTCAGCCCTGAGTACCTGGCGCATGAACAATCCGTAACAGCTGTTGCCTGACAGATGGACAACATCACGCATTCTTTGACCGGCCTCGCTCTATCCCGGTCAGGCCTGAATCGACTGCTTCCCCATGCGTCCCTTCTGCTGATCCTTTCAGCCAATATTCCTGACATCGATATTGTGGCTGCGCCGTTCGGAGCACTCGCCTATTTGGAGGCGCATCGAGGCTATACGCATTGTCTGCTGGGACTGCCGTTTATGGCCGCGTTTTCGGTTATTGTCACGGCAGCCATGACACGGGAAAAACTCCCCTGGTTGCGAGCTTGGTTGCTAGCGTGTCTGGGGGTGGCCAGCCACCTTCTGCTCGACTGGACGAACTCGTACGGAGTGCGGCTTTTATTGCCTTTTTCGTCGAGTTGGTTCTCGCTGGATCTCAATTCCCTCACTGATGGGATCTTTCTAACGGCGCTGATCTTGGCGGCCATTTGGCCCCATTTTTCCCGTTTAGTAGGGACCGAGATCGGAGAGCGACGCGCACCGAAAGGAAAGGGCAGTGCGATTGCGGTTCTTTGTCTGTTCCTGGTCCTGGATTTTGGGCGGCTTTTGGCGCATGAAAGAATATTGATGCAGCTTACTTCGAGGTTGTATGACGGAGAAGTTGCAACGTCTGTAGCAGCTTTGCCAGCGTCGATTAACCCGCTCCACTGGAACGGGATCGTGGAGACGTCGAACAGCTATCGAGAGATCGAGTTTGATCCTCTTCACAACAGTGAGCCGCAGGCCGGTCCAATTCTTTACAAGCGTCCATTCGATCCTCCGGCAGAAGCGGCTCGCAGCACGCCGCCATTCCGTTATATGCAGTATTTTGCTCGATTTCCAATATGGTCAGCAGAGCCAGTGACGTTACCGAAAGGCTGGGCGACCCGCGTGGACTTGACGGACCTCCGCTTTGGCGCACCCGATGCAGGAAGCTTTCACAGTGTCGGGTTGGTCAACGCGGAAGGAAAGGTGATGTTTTCCGCCTTCACTTTTGGCTCCGGCGCTGACTTGGGCCGGGCACATTAACCGGGCACACTGATGTGACAATGAGGCAGTGACTGCCATCTCGAAGCTTTTTTCCTGTTTCGTGCTCAGCGTATCTCTTCACGCCGCACTGTCAGCCGGCGACCCGGCTGACAGTGAGAAGCATCCGAACTACTCAGGCCGGTGGAAGATGAATCGCGACAAGAGCGATTTCGGAAAGTTCAAAGCGCCGGAGATGATTGTTCGTGTGGTCGACGAACACGAGCCCACGCTCAACATTCACACCATTCAGACTACTGGCAATAAGAGCACCACTTCCGATGTCAGCTACTTCGTGGACGGGCGCGAATCGACAAATGTTCTGAGCGGGCGCGACGCCACCAGCAAGTCGTTCTGGGACGGCGCCGACCTCACCATTCGAACGGAAACCAAGAACTCCAACGGTGAGCCGACCCAGATGG
>CBAAAA010000621.1:0-2381 GCA_964658695.1 uncultured Solirubrobacteraceae bacterium
CGAAAAAGATGGCCTGCACTCCCCAATGCCACCCGATCCAGCCCATCAAGAGAGCAGAACAGAAGTTCCCGGCTGCGTTGAAGCTCTGATTTCTTCCCAGGCGGGCATCAAAGGCTGTTCTGCCAACCAGTCCGAGAGTGATCGCGGTCAGGGCCGGCCCAATGAAAGGGCCCACCGATCCGAGCAGGAGTTGAGCGAAGAGCAGAAGCCCGAAGTGCTTGCCAAACGCTAACAGCAGCGAAGCCGCAACGATGGCCACAACACCCGCCGCGATCAGCGAGCGTTTGCGGCGCGTGGCGTCGACTACTGCGCCGGCGGGCGTTTGCAGGACGAGGCCAGTAAGGCTGCCGAGTGTCAGGAACGTCCCGATCTGGGCCGGATTCCATCCGCGCGAGGTCAGAACCGCCGACAGAAAGGGCCCCACCCCCGTCTGGACGTCAGCGATCCAGAAGTTGAGCCAGTCGAGCGACCACAGCCGTCTTTCGTTATTTTCTGCCTGCATGCTCGTTTCCGTCGCCCGACCATCAGTGATGAGCAGCCTTCTTCTTTGGTTTCGGTTTGTGCTCCAGATGAACTCCATTCACTTCTTCCGCTTCGATCACGCGGTGTCCGCCGACCATCGGCTTACTCACGCCCGTACCTTTCACTTCCATTCCCACTGCGAGTTCGAGGGCGGCTGCGCCGTGCGGCTTGAGATGGAGGAAATCGCCGGTATCGAGGATGCCGCCGTTCACTTCTCCGTGGAGCGCGTAGTTCAGGCGGAGAACCTTTCCGGAGAAATCGCCATTCCTGTTCCCGTTCTTGAATGACATCAGGCGGTAGACCGGATGCGAGTGCTCACCCCTTGTCTCCACGGGCTCGACTTCGAACTCGATGGTTTCACCGACTGCGGCGGCACTGCGGATATTGTCCGCAAGATCTGGCGAAAAGTTCACCTGTACGGTCCGGCCGTTTTCTTTGAGCAGAAGACCCTCATAGGATCCTTTCGGACTGACGTTGAAAGACTGAACTGTTCCAGTTTTGTGGATTGTTTTGGTTGGCATACTGTTTTGCTGCCAGGTAGAGATGCAGCTGAAGCACCAATCAGAACTCCTGCCGTGTCAAGCGCTGCGACGGGGGTTGGGTGTACGGACCTCGGACAGGTTCGTGCGGGAACCGCCCGAGGCCGCGTAAGCGGGGTGCTGAATCTAATTGCAATGTGAACGGGCCGCAGCGTGCGTAAGGATACACCGGAGGATCACTCAAGATGAAACATCAATTTCAAATCCCTGGACTGGCGGGAGCTCTCCTGTTGACGTTTACGGGATTCGCGTTAGCACAGGGGCAAAGGCCGCGGCGTCCCGATGCACCGCCGGCCCCGGCTGGAGTTTACACAACGGTGTCAGGGACGATCACACAGTTCAACTACAATCGGGACGCAATGGTGGAAGGATTCCTGCTGAATGATAGAACTCTGGTTCACCTGCCGCCGGACGCCGCCTCGATCATCGGACCGGGGCTTCATGCCAACGATGCGGTCGAGATTTCGGGGATGGGGAATACAAACCCGAGTGGCATGAGGACGATTGAACTGCGGCAAATGAGAGACAAGACAACTGGCAAGACATTTGCGATGCCGCAACCAGGTGCCGCTGCTCCGTATACCGGCTCGGGCCGGATCCAGCAGCTTAACTATGGCGTGGACGGATCGGTGAACGGCTTTCTGCTCGATAACGGGACGCTGGCGGAGTTGCCGCCATTCTCCGCCGCGAATCCCTCGTCGATTCGTAGTGGAGCAACGGTCAACTTCACGGGTTATGCACGCAACACGGCAGCAGGGCACACAGTCGTGAACGTGCAAACACTTTCCATGAACGGTCAGACGCTTACCCTGGCCTCGGCAGAGACGAGACGTAAGCAGGAAGCAGCGCCGCCCGCTCCGCCACAAAGCAGACGCGGTGCCCGTGAGGGAGCAGCGCCACCGCCTCCCCCTCCAGCGGCCGCCGGTGACGGACGGACCGATGAGCCCGCTCCGCCCCCGCAACCAAATTTGTAAAAGCGGGGATCGTGCAAAGTGGGATGAAACCGTACAGCACCGAAGTGAACTCGAATAGCAGAGAGCCTGCGCTTCATCAGACAGGATCGCTTTGCTCGTGAGAGGGATCACATTGTTGTTGGGTTTTCTGCTTGGGGCGGCGGCTTTGTCACAGCTGCCGCCGCCCCGACCACATCCCGGGCCGCCGCGAAGCGTCGAGGAACGCCTCTCGGACCTGCGGCGCAAAATTGAACGACAGCCGGCAGTCGACCTTTCGGCGCAGCGTGCGCTGCAGTACTCGCGGCAATACCTTGATGTCGCTCAAAAGGCACATCGATCCGGGCGCGAGATGCAGGCGGACCGGCTG
>CBAAAA010000622.1:0-2374 GCA_964658695.1 uncultured Solirubrobacteraceae bacterium
CTTCAGAGTCGCGGTCTTGCATTTCTGTAAAAGTACGGACGCGGTCGTGCAGAAGTTGTAAGAGGTTATGAGCCCTGCCCGCCTCAACAGGCATAGCTAAAATCGGTGCTCTGCCTTGTAAATATACGTCTGTCAGCCTTGGCAACAGCGTGCTCTTCAGCAACAAGCCGCGCCGTTTTTCTCCGGATGCTATACCCTTCGTCGAAGACGGACTCAGGCTGTCCACAATAATGCACAATGCGTGCGATGAAAGGGCAGACTCGCTGTTTGCGTTGTTGGACTGAGAATGAAAGGGAAAGTGGTATTCCCAGTCATTTGGAACGGCAACACTTATCATGTCACTGGCGGTGATCCGATCGAAAAACCAGAGCTGTGCGGTTTGCTTCGCCTGCGATCCGTTCTCGAACGAATACCTGTATTCGTAGATGCCGCTGTTTGTATCACGGGTGATCTCACTCGCAACGTGCGGATCAATGTGCCGTCCTAACGCAACAGTGATGCGTGTTGGTTCCGAATGTTGCGCATCGGTATGGAATCACATCCCATCGCCTGTTTGCGGGTCAAGGAAGACGCCTTCTCGTGTCCTCGTACCGGAAACGTAAGCGGAGAATGGACCGGGGATGATGACCGTCCCTTTCCTGCCGACGTAACTTAACACCCGCCAGACACGGTTTTGGCCCACGCCAATCCTTCCGAAAAGTCGCCATTTGCTTCGCACGATGGCTGAACCATCAGCGCGCCGTGCTTGTCGATGACGCCCGCGTGATGTCGGAAGTCCACGACACACCTGTCTCCGAAAAGCCCAGGGCCCAATCGTATTGACAGGCAATCACCTGTCTACCCGTGTGATCGATAAATCCGTAGCGGGGCCCACTTTTGACGCGGGCCAGCCAGCCCGTCGTAGAATTCGCCCGCATCCTCGTACAGCGGTGGAATCATGATCGTTCCAAGTGAATTTATGTAGCCCCATTTTGTTCCAACCTTTACAGCAGCGGATTCTTCGCTAGAGTCGCCGGCAGCTGCGAAGCTCCCGGAAAGTAGCTGCAAGGTACGAGCATTGAGGAACTCAGTGGCGCCAGGCAGCTATGCCCTGCTTGGCCCGGCTACCGTTTAGAACGGAATAGGCATAAGTGATGCGTCCGGCGTGGTCACGGCTGAATGACACATATAGCAGCGGATCGACGTGCTTGTCCGGCGCGACGCCACGCTTGATCCTTTGAGCTGGATGAGCGGCGAATTGCGGATCACTCACATTTTCCGGGTAGGCGATAACCAAGTCCCAGGTAGTTGGATCCAGGAAAACGAACCGGTCGGCCTGTGAGTCTGGAATGACTCCTTTAGCTGGATACAGCGGGATCGGCGATAACTGGCCGCCTCGAGTGGGGGTCGATACAGGCGCCGACAGCGCCACTGAGTGGGATAGAACAACGAGCGGAATGAAACCCAGAAGTTTTTTCGCTTTGTGCATGGACTAATCCCCTTTCAATTCCCGTCGCAATGAATGTGTTGATTGCTTGTCCCAGGCGCCTCAAGAAACGCCAAGCAAGTAGAATGGTCGCAGCATCGAAATGCATTTTGTTCTATCGCAACCCTACGCCGGTCGCATGCTGACCTGCCTCGTTGTAACGTCAGCCATGGCCTATGCGCAAGGCGATCCGGCAACACCGCCGAAGCAACCAGAGCAGTCCGCACAGATCGCGACGGGACAGGCATTGTTTCAGCAGCGCTGCGCATTCTGCCACGGGCGCGACGCGGGCGGAGGGGAAACCGGGCCGGACTTAACCAGTTCCAAACTTGTTGCCGATGATGTGGGTGGCAATCAGATTGGGGTGGTGGTGCGGAGTGGCAGAGCGGATAAGGGGATGCCGCCCTTCAACGTAACTGATCAGGAAGTCGCGGCGCTGGCGGCGTTCATTCATCAGCAGCGAAAGAAGGCGGAGGAGCATCCGGGCGGGCGGAAGGGCGTGGCGGTGTCCGATCTGCAGACGGGCAATGTGGAAGCGGGGAAGAAATATTTCAATGGCTCAGGGGGCTGCGCCGCGTGTCACTCGCCGGAGGGTGATCTGGCAGGAGTGGCGAGCCGGCTTAAGGGGTTGAAGCTGGAAGAACGGCTGCTCTATCCCGAGGGTGCTCCGGCAAAGCTGACGGTGACGACGCCTTCGGGCCAGACCATCACCGGTCAGCTGATGTACAAGGACGAATTCACGGTTGGGTTGAAAGATGAGAAGGGCTGGTATCGCTCGTTTTCAACCAAGGACCTGAAGTACAAGGTGGACGACCCGGCGGCGGCTCACATTGAACTGCTCGCTAAATACACGGACGACGACATTCACAACCTGATGGCTTACATTCAGACACTTCGGTAAAACACTTC
>CBAAAA010000623.1:0-1250 GCA_964658695.1 uncultured Solirubrobacteraceae bacterium
CAATCGCTCTGGACCCATCGGCTGGCGCACTGCCCCAGCGGCTCCCACTCCCGATGGCCGAGGACGGAGATTTTTCGCCGGACGGAACGCACATTGCCTATCAACCCGATTTCCATTGGGAAGCGGCCTGGAAGCGTTACAAGGGTGGCCAGGCGTTGAAGATCTGGATCGCAGACCTAAGCGATTCGAGCATAGTCAAGGTTCCGCGCGACGGCTCAAACGACTTCAATCCCATGTGGGTCGGACAGACAGTCTATTTCCTTTCCGACCGGGCCGGGAATGTGACTCTGTTTGCTTATGACACGAAGGCCGGGCAAGTAACTCAGTTGATCAAGAATGATGGCCTCGATCTGAAATCTGCTTCCGCCACGGATGGCGCGATCGCCTATGAACAGTTCGGCTCGATCCACTTGTTCGACTTGAAATCCCGCAAAGAGCATCCTGTCCCCATCACCGTATCTGCTGACCTGGCGGAAGTCAGGCCGCATTTCCAAAAGGTCACCGACAAGATGATCGAGAACGCGGCACTATCTCCCACCGCACAACGTGCCTTGTTCGAAGTTCATGGTGAGATCCTGACGGTACCCGCCGAACACGGAGACATCCGCAACCTGACAGCGACTACTGCGACCGCGGAGAGAGATCCATCCTGGTCGCCGGACGGAAAATCCATCGCCTATTTCTCAGATGAATCGGGCGAATACAATCTCCATGTTCGATCACAGGATGGACTCGGAGCGGTCACCAAAATCGAATTGGGCTCGCCCGGATCTTTCTTCTACTCGCCTGCCTGGTCGCCCGATAGTAAGAAGATCGCGTTTTACGATAAGCGGCTTAATCTCTGGTATGTCGACTTAGACAAACCCAAGCCGGTCCATGTCGATACGGATTTGTATGACAGCCCATTCTACGACTTCCATCCGGGATGGTCCCCTGATAGTAAGTGGCTGGTTTATGCAAAGCAGCTCCACAATCACCTGCATGCCATTTTCATTCGCAACCTGGCTGACGGAAAAAATTCTCAGCTGACTGACGGAATGAGCGATGTGTATGCTCCTGTCTTCGACAAGAGCGGAAAGTACATCTACCTCCTGGCAAGCACCAATGTCGGGCTCGCGAACGGCTGGATCGATATGACCAGCATCGGACGGCCGGTCACCAGTGCCGTCTATGTAATGGTGCTGCGCAAAGACATACCCTCGCCGCTGGCGCCGCTGAGTGACGACGAAAACAAAGATGCCGCTACCGGC
>CBAAAA010000623.1:1260-2356 GCA_964658695.1 uncultured Solirubrobacteraceae bacterium
TAAGGAGAAAAGCAAAGACAAAGACGCCAAACCAGCCGATACCGGCAAGACCAAAGACGAAAAGAAGGTGGAAGAGGTCCGGGTCGATTTTGAAAACATCAGCCAGCGGATTCTTGCCGTGCCGATTCCCGAAAAAAATTTCTTCGCGGTCACGCCGGGGAAGGAAGGCGTCATCTACGTCCAGGAGCGGCCCGTCGTGCAGTTAAACGATGGCCCTCCACAACTGATCGTCACGAAGTTCGATTTCAAAACACGAAAGACAGACACGATTGTGGGCGGCGTCAGTGCCTTTTATCTCTCGTCTAATGGTGAAAAGATGCTCTATCATCAGGGCGAGCAATGGTTCATCACTGGCGCCGACGCCCCTGCCAAACCGGGCGATGGCGCTTTGAAAATGGCGGACATGGAGGTCTACGTCGATCCACGCGCCGAGTGGAAACAGATGTACCGCGAAACGTGGCGAATCGAACGCGATTTTTTCTATGATCCTCACCTTCATGGACTCGATCTGAAAACCGCGCAGACCTTCTACGAGCCTTGGCTGGACGGACTCGCCAGCCGGGACGATTTGAACTATCTCTTCACTGAGATGCTCGGTAACATCAACGTCGGGCACATGTTTGTTGCGGGCGGGACAGAGCGGGAAGTTCCGCATGTGAAGGTCGGGCTGCTGGGCGCCGACTACACCATCGAAAACGGGCGCTACCGTTTTGCAAAAATCTATAACGGAGAAAACTGGAATCCGGACGTGCAGGCGCCGCTCACCCAACCCGGGGTAGACGTGCGTCAGGGTGATTATCTGCTGGCGGTACGGGGCCAGCAACTGCACGCCAACGAGAACCTCTACAGCTTCTTCCAGGAGACAGCCGGGAAAGAAGTCGTTCTGCGCGTGGCCTCCACTCCCGAAGGCAAAGATGCTCGCAACGTCACCGTTGTTCCGGTCGAAAGCGAGACGCAGTTGCGTCATCTGGCGTGGGTCGAAGCGAACCGGCGGAAAGTAGGGCAACTCAGTGACGGCCAGCTTGCCTATGTGCATCTCCCCGATACCGGGACGGGCGGATACACCAGCTTTAACCGCTACTTTTTCGCACAGATC
>CBAAAA010000624.1:0-2327 GCA_964658695.1 uncultured Solirubrobacteraceae bacterium
TGGAGCATTGCCCGAATATCCGCCCCGCTTACACCAGCCTCGCGACCGCCGGTTTTGAAAACGCGCGCGTCCTCAATCTGCCTGCTAATCTGCACACCGATTGGGTTGTAAAAGGCTATCCCTCAGAGCCCGCGGCTTGAGGGTGCAGCGGGCGTCGAGGCTCGCTACCCTTGAGACAGGAATGATTCTTAATCGACGCACCTGTCTCGCCAATTTTCTTCTCTGGGCTCTCTTTTTATCTTCAGCCCTGCTGCAAGGCCAAAGCCTTCCCGGCCTCTTGTCTAAGGGCAGTTCTACAACTGCGTCCGGCGCTGCCGCCGGCACTCCGTCCGATCCTTTTGGCCGCGGGATGCCGCGGGAATCCATTCGCAACCTCCTCGAGTCCTGCCACGCTGGAAAATTCGAGCGTGCTATGCAGTACCTTGACCTGAAAAAGCTAAGTAAGGCGCGCCGCGAAGCGGGCGGACCCAAACTCGCTGAGGATCTCTGCCGTCTGCTCGATCTCGATCCTCGCTTTGAACTCGAAAAACTGGACAGCACCCCCGAAGGCAAGCGCGACGACGGCCTCCCCGCCGACATCGATCTGCTGCAAAGCTTCGACCTGAACGATCACTCTGTTCCGCTCTACCTGCAGCGCGAAAAAGATCAGGGCAACGATGTCTGGCTTGTGTCCGCCGATAGCGTCGCCCGCGTGCCCGAACTCAGTGAACTCGCCGAGGGGCCCGCCATCGAGAAAAAGCTCCCCGTTCCCTTTGTAAGCATCCGCTTCGTCGGAACACCGTTGTGGATCTGGATCGCTCTAATCCTGCTGGCGCTTGCGATCTCGTTTTTTTCCAAACTCCTCTCGCGGCTCGCACTCTGGGTGCTCCGGCCTGCTGCGGGACGCGTCTTCAAGCCCGCCTTTCTCATCCGCTTTGGAACCTTCGCCGAACCCGTCCGGCTATTGATTTCGGTCATCTTCTTCCGTTTCTGCATGACCTTTATCGCCCCCTCTGCGCTCCTCCGAGACTACCTCGTGAAAGCCCTGGTGCTGCTCGCCGTCATGGGTACCGCCGCACTCGCCATGCGCTTCGTCGATGCGCTTCAGGATCACGTCACCTCACGCCTCGGTCCTCATCAACGCGCTCTTTCCATCTCGATCCTTCCCCTGGGCGTTCGCTTCATTAAGATCGGCATCTTCGCCTTCGCTGTGCTGGCAGTGCTCGCCAACTGGGGTTACAACACCAGCACCATCCTCGCTGGATTAGGCGTCGGCGGCCTGGCTGTCGCGCTCGCGGCTCAGAAGACCATCGAAAATCTCTTCGGCGGTGTCTCTGTAATCAGCGATCGTCCAGTTCTTGTAGGGGACTTCTGCCAGTTCGGCGGCCAGGTCGGCACCATCGAGGACATCGGCCTGCGTTCCACCCGCATCCGCACTCTCGATCGCACTCTCGTCACCATCCCCAACGCCCAGTTCTCCACGATGACTCTGGAAAACTATTCTCGACGTGATCGCATCTGGTTTCATCCCACCCTCAGTCTGAGACGCGGCACATCCCCCAATGAAATCAGGCAGTTCATGGACGCGGTTCGGAGCGTCCTAAAAAGCCATCTCATGGTCGACCCGACAAATGTCCCGATCCGCTTCACGAAGATCCTGAAAGAGTCATTCGAGTTCGAAATATTCGCGTATGTGAATACCCCCAGCATTGACGAGTTTCTCCCCGTGCAATCCGAGCTACTGCTGCAGATCATCGAAGCGGCGACCGCCCTGAACATCGTCTTCGCAGTGCCGGTTCTCGAGAACATCGTCACGACCAGCGGTGCCGGTTCAGAAAAGAATTACCGTGTCCTCTTCCCGTCATCCAACGGTGAGCCGAAGGCAAAATCGGAAGAACGACCGGCATCGGACAGCGTCGTGTAAGCTCTTCGACTGAGGCAATCCGGCAGCTCGGACGTGCTCCAAACGATCTCCGGCGCCTGATCTTCCCGCATGGTTCTCCCGACCATAATCGGCAGCGCTCCGATTCCGTTCGTTCCGGCAGGCTT
Source organism: uncultured Solirubrobacteraceae bacterium (assembly GCA_964658695.1). Classification (GTDB taxonomy): domain Bacteria; phylum Acidobacteriota; class Terriglobia; order Bryobacterales; family Bryobacteraceae; genus Bog-105. The sequence goes on from CBAAAA010000624.1 coordinate 2,029, forward strand.
CGCTTCGCCGCGGCCCTTTGCGCCCATGAGAATGAACACACGGCGAACAGGGCCATGATAAGCTTCATGAATTCTGTTTCTCCTGGAGGAAAACGAAGTCTTCCGACAGGTAACGATAACTTATCATTGGCCTCCGGCGAGTTTTTTGCATCCTGGTCTTGCGGCAGCGCCGTTGAGAAGCCGTAAAGTCCTCGATTAGAATCGTTGACAGAATCCGTGAAGCGTAGTATGGTTTCACTACGTGGGTCGTTTACTTTAACGATTTCTCGCGTTTGATCGTATCAAGGTGCCAAGGGGAA
>CBAAAA010000625.1:0-2326 GCA_964658695.1 uncultured Solirubrobacteraceae bacterium
CACCGGGCAGATTCAGGTTGGAGAAATCGAGAAGCACCTGTTCGATTCGTTGAATGAAGCGGGATTTCTCGAGAACGATACGTATCGCGAACTGAAAGCGGAACGCGAAGCCGAGTTTGCAGGGGAGGCTACGCGCGAAGCGATTTTTGATGGCTCAGCCTATCCGGATAACAAAATGGAGCTGAGCGAACTACTCACGGCCAAGATTGGGCGAGCGGAAGGTACGAATGGGGTCGTCGGAATCGCCGCGCCTCATGCGAGTCCGGACGGCGGCTGGAATACCTATCGGGCTGCGTACCGTTCACTGCCTTCGTTTGAGGAAGCGCGCGATAAGACCTTCGTGATCCTTGGTACTTCCCACTATGGCGCCCCGAATCGGTTCGGCCTGACTCGCAAAGGGTTTGTGACTCCGTTCGGCGAAGCGCGGACTGCAACGAAATTCGTCGATCAGCTTGCGGCCGAAGCTGCTGGCGGAATCCGCATGGAAGACTACTGTCATTCCGTCGAGCACTCCATTGAGTTCCAGGTGGTCTTTCTGCAGCATTTGTACGGCCCGGACGTCAGCATTCTGCCGATCCTTTGCGGCCCGTTTGTGAAGAGCATCTACGAAGGGGGACTCCCGGAAGACGATCCCGCGGTGGCGCGTGTCTTTGACAGCCTGGCCAATCTCGCGGCAAGGGAAGGGAAGCGGCTCTATTGGGTGTTGGGCGTGGATATGGCCCACATGGGCGCCCGCTATGGGGATCCGATTCGAGCGACTGCGAATGTGGGCGAGATGCTGGCGATCGAACAACGGGACAGGCAACGCATTGAGCAGATCGGCAAGGGCGACCTCCGGGGCTACTGGTCGCTCGTGCAAGAGGGACACGACGATTTGAAATGGTGCGGGTCGGCGCCGCTCTATACGTTTTTGAAGGTGAAACCGCAAGCTCGGGGAGAGCTGCTCGATTATCATCAGTGGCAGATCGATCCCCAGAGCGTGGTCAGTTTTGGAGCAATGCGTTTTCGCTGAGCAGCAGATTATTGCTGTCCGCCGCCCCACCAGTAACCGGGACGGGTGCGAACTTTGAGACCGGGCCGATCGACTTCGACTTTGATGTTGTGGAAGCCGGGCTCAGATTTGTTGTTGAGATTGTAGCTGAGAATGTACTGGCTGTTCAGATCTTTTCCGATGTCTGTGATGGCGTCTTCGAGGCCGCGTTGATTCGAGAAGCTGTAAATCTGGCCACCAGTGAAGAACGTGAACGCTTCCGCCGGACTCTTCTTGAAAAGATCGCGGATGCCGCGATAGATGACGGGAATTCCGTTCAATGCATTGCCGTTCATTTGTTGCACGACGTTGGTATCTGACAGCGTCTGCCCGGTGATGCTGGGCTGCGCGGAGGCGGGCTGGCCGCCATTGGGAGGCCGGGGATAATCGGGCTTCTTCAAGAGAGCGGTCTTGACCCGGGAGATGTCAACGCAGTAGACGATGACGTTATCGAACTGCATCTGACGCACGGTTTCTTCGAGCTTTGCTTGACTCCCTTTGTCGATGTTGCGACTCATGAGGATAATTACGCGGCGTCGCTGAGCGTTCTGCCGGTCGTGCCTGATCAGCATGTTATCGGCCTTCCGGACGGCATCGATCACGGCGGCTGTGCTGGAGCCGGATGTCATTTTGTGCATGGCGTCATCGAGCTTCGAAGGATCACTTGTAAAATCCTGGAGCACCAGCATGCGATGGTCGAACGCCAGGATGGCCGCGTCACCTTCCTGTCCGGTCACCAGTCCTTGCAACAATAAGCCCGATTTCTGGATCTCGGGGAGCAAGGGTTCCACTTCTGAATTTGCTTGCACGGCCAAAACAACCGAGACCGGCTGCTGTGTCCTTTCGCTGCTGATCTTCTGCGGGTTTCCATTGTCGTAGACGGTGAAATCCTTGACGGTCAAACCGTTGACATAGCCGTGACCATCCGGGTCAAGCACCGTCGTCGGCACCAGCACGTACCGAACGGTAACGCCACCGATGGTGTAGTTGCCATTGCCGTCATCACCAGGAACAGTGGCGGTGGATTCGCCATCCTTGTCGGTAGCGTTTGCCGGAGTGTTCTTCGGAGTTGTGTCGGGTGTGCCGAGCTGACCCGGCTGAGGAGGAGGACCATTCGGGTCCTGACCGGGAGGCGGAACTTGTCCTATGGCGAGGGCAGCGGCTGTTATAGCGACCAGCGGCAGCGTTCGACGCGCCGATCGCGCAAACCAGCTACGGTAAAGTTCCCTGTGCATAGTATTTAAGATGCTCCTACATTCCTTTGAGTTACGAAAGGGTGATCTCTCATTATCCGTG
>CBAAAA010000626.1:0-2272 GCA_964658695.1 uncultured Solirubrobacteraceae bacterium
CAGGCGTACTTCACCGCTGCACCTTCGCGAAGTACGCCGTGGCTTTTCCCAGAATGTCACGCTCCATCCTCACCCGCGCCAGTTCCGCACGCAGACGGTTGATCTCCATCCGATCCGCGCTCACCTGCTCGCTCTTGACCCCGCGCAACTGGCCAACCTTCTCCGCCTTCACCCAGTTCGCAAGGGTCTGCTCCACGATCCCAAGCGCCTTCGCAGCTGCTGACACCCTCTGGCCAGAGGTCACCAAACGAATCGCCTCCTGCTTGTACTCCAACGTATATCGCCGCCGCGACAACTTCTCCATCTCAATCTCCTCTTCGCGATTACAACAGCTCGCTAGGAGAGACGTTTTCAGGGGGCAAGCTCAATCCGCGCGGGCATAATCATAGAACTTGAAGGTAATCTTAGTTTTTATGTCACCATTAGCCAGCGTTACAACCTGTCTGCGATTTAGGGGTTCTTCCTCACTCTTGGTGCACGTGCGTGAGGGTAGTGAAGGAGAGAACTCTTGCGCGGAGCAACTCAAAGCCTGCGCGACATACATCTGGCGTTTGATGGTTTTGAGTCTGCCGACGTGGCCTTCTACGGGGCCATTGCTCCATGTCTCAGACACTGCAGCTTCGACAGCGCTTAAGTCCTGACGCAGACGGCGAACGAAGCGCTGCATGCCGTAGATGCCGGAACTCTGAGCCCGCTTCATCCAGATATGCAGGCTCTTGATGGTTCCAGTTGGCAGGATTGTACGAAAACCCATGACCAGGCTGCGCATGATGGTAAAGCCTGGACAATTGCTCTTGAGGGCGTCGACGGTTTGTCGCTGCCTCTCGCTCATTTGGGTCCGCAGCTTACAAAGTAATGCCGATGCGACTTGCGGTGAGATCTGACGATGGCTGCAACTTTCTAGCGGCGTCGGAGTGAGAATCGCCTCCGTTGAACCGATCTTCGCTCGAGCTCTCAAAGGCTTGTCGTTTCTCCGCCAGAAGGCCAGAAATCGGGCGAGATGAGAGAAGCATCCCGTATATCCGAGCTCCTGAATTTCCTTCAGCAAACCCTTCCCGTGCCGGCAGCCTTCGCCCCAGCGCTTAGCCAGATAGTCGTGATAGAAGGCCGGCGTTTGCGGCTTCGGCTCCATGGTGTTGCGTATCGGTGGCTCCAGTAGAGTGATCCACTTGGTCACTCGCTTCCTGCCGAGTCCCGTTCGCCGCACAATGCTGCTGACGCTCTCGCCGGAAGTATGGAGACGATGCATGTCCTCAAATAGGCGCTGCTTTGTCGCATGGCGCTCGCTCAGGATGTGTGCCCGGTCGGCGACGACGCGAGAAGGGACGCGCCCTGCAGTGTTTTCTCTGGAAGCAGGCTCAATTTCAGGCAATCTCGGTATCGATAAGAAGGAACGTTGACGGGCTAGTTCGTGCTCCACAGCTTCTCTGAGATTGAAGACGAGGTGAAAGCGGTCGGCAATCTGTTGCGCCTGAGGCGCGCCACGCCTGGCTCCGTCGGCGTACAAACCGTGCCGGTCACGGCTGACGAATTCCACTCCGGGGTGCCCGGCGAGCCACGCGGCCGTTGATGCCGCCGAGCGCTCGGCGAGCAGATCAACCACTACCCTGCGCTCCAAATCAACGAGGATGGTGCCGAAGCTCTGGCCCTTCTTCCAGGCCCAGTCATCCACTCCGACAACTCGAAGAGAACCCCGAGGCTGATCGCACTGCACTCTCTTTACCGACCGGAGCAGAGTGTCGTCACTCACCGGCGTCCCGAGTTGATGCATGAGCCTCTCTCCGGGGCGCCCACCCATCCCGTGACCCACCATGGCTACAAGTCCGCGTGACCGATTCGTACGCCGCGCCCATGGAGCGGCTACCCGTGGAACGCGCTCGACAAATATCTTGCGCGGGCATCGGGCATTGCGACATCGCCAGCGACCCAATTGCAGATGCAGCATCACCGGTTTTCCCTGACCGGCAAGTCCTGCAGCTTGCGGCGGTAATGACTATGCCGGGAGGTTGACTTGGCACCGCACCCCGGACAGGCGGCAGACAAGCCTCCGACGGCCTCGACCGAACACGCATCGCTCGACACATCAACCCTTTGTTCTCTCAAACCGGGGCAGGGCGGAAGTAACTCCCGTGCTTTGATCGACTTCGCTGCGCTCATCGCGCCATCGTAGCAGGACAGCTCGCTTGCACCAAAAGTGAGGAAGAACCAGGTTAAGGAATAGCGACAAGTGTTGTGGCGGATAACGTCGGCAATCTTTACATCTCCGACGGAT
>CBAAAA010000627.1:0-2270 GCA_964658695.1 uncultured Solirubrobacteraceae bacterium
GTCGCAAACCGGTCGTGCTCACGGGGATCCAGCATGAAGATAGGGCCGTCTTCCACACGGCGCGGGGTCAACTGGTAGTCTTCGATACGAAAGGTGGGATTGGCCGGGGTGGGATGAGAGCCGAGCAGGATGCCGCCAACCTCAATTCCCATGCTCTGAGAAGACTGAATTTCGTGCGCCAATGCGCCGATCATCTCGAGCCGGATTTCGATGGCAAATGGCAGTCGCTCGGCGTTCCAGCGAACATAGAGTGGCGCCTGGATGGAATCCATTTGTCTTTCGCCGATCTGCTCCTACGCTCTAATGATAGTGTTTGGCTGGCAATCTTTACGTAGTCTCGACCCCGATCGGAAATCTCGAAGACATCACACTGCGTGCGCTCCGGATTTTGAAGGAAGAAGTAGCGGTGATTGCATGTGAAGACACACGGCAGACACAGAAACTGCTCGATCATTTTTCCATACGCAAGCGGCTGGTGAGTTATCACGACCACAACGAGGCGGCGCGGAGCGGCGAACTGATTACAAGGCTCGAGGGCGGCGATTCAGTTGCTCTGGTGAGTGATGCCGGGACGCCTCTGGTTTCCGATCCGGGCTTCCGGATTGTTAACGCGGCAGTCGAGCATGGAATACGAGTGGTGCCCATTCCAGGAGCATCCGCAGCCCTGGCTGGATTAGCCGGAAGCGGACTTCCCCCGGACGAATTCCGTTTTGTCGGATTTCTGCCAGCGAAGAGTGGAGCGCGGCAGCGATTCCTGAAGAGCGTGGCCGGGGAGGAAGCAACCTTAATCGCCTATGAGAGCCCACACCGCATTATGGAGACGCTGATTGATCTCGGTCGATTATGCGGCGGCAGGCGGATAGTTCTTGCGCGGGAACTGACTAAGATTCATGAAGAATTTCTTCGGGGAAGCGCGGAGGAGATTCATCAGGAACTGGCTAAGAGAAGTTCCGTCAAAGGCGAGATTACGTTGTTACTCGGGCGCTCTGAAGTGGCCGTTACGTCAGCGGATCCGCGGTCAGAGATACAGCGATTGCAGACGGAAGAAGGGCTTGGACGCATGGAGGCCATCAAGGCTGTTGCAAAACGGCTGGGGCTTCCGAAGCGAGAGGTCTACCGGCTCGCTGCGGAGCAGGGCAACAGTTCAGCGGACAAAGGTCGTGATTCGGACCGAACTGGCCGACAGCCAAATGGGGTGTCGAAGGATTGAGTCGCTCCTCCACGAGCTTACGGATCATGGTGATGAATTTGGGATGAGTCCCGACGGTCCCGGCGCGAACCATCTTCATTCCGAGTTCTTCCGCCAGGTCTTTGGCCTCGGTATCAAGATCGAACAAGACTTCCATATGATCGGAAAGAAATCCAAGCGGGGCGATGACAATTTCGTTGACTCCGCGAGAATGGAGATCCCGCATATGGTCAAGAATGTCAGGCCCAAGCCAAGGCTGGGATGGCGGTCCGCTTCGACTCTGAAACACCAGATCCCATTGATTTATGTTGAGTGATTCAGCGACCAGTCGCCCGGTCTCGCGGAGCTGTGTCTCGTATGCGCTGGAACTCGCCATAGACAGAGGGATGGAATGGGCCGTTATGACCAGATGCGCGTCTTCAGTGTGTCCGAGCGCTTCGCGGACGCGATCAGAGCACGCTTCAATAAACAGCGGGTGGTTGTAGAAGACGCGCAGTTTATCAACCGCGGGACTTCCCTCTCCGACGACGGACTGGGCAGCTGCTACATCTTCGCGATATTGCCTGCAGCCCGAATACGAACTGTAGCCTGACGTCATAAAAGCCAGCGCTCGACGCACGCCGCCATTCCGCATCTGGCGCATGGCATCCGGAATGAAAGGATGCCAGTTTCGATTTCCCCAGTAAATGGGCAAGGCGATGCCATGGTGATCCAATTCGGCGCGTAAAGCGGAAATCAGACAGCGACATTGATCATTGATCGGGCTCTTACCCCCGAAGTGCTGGTAGTGCCCCGCTACTTCGAGGAGACGGTCGCGAGGTATATTGCGGCCCCGGGTAACGTTCTCCAGGAAAGGCATTACGTCGCCGGGCTTCTCAGGCCCGCCGAAGGAAACAACCAGCAACGCATCGTACATCAGGGACACTCAGCTTTTGATGCCACTGATGCGGTGCAGCTTTAGCATATTGGTAGACCCGCGCAATCCAACTGGCTGTCCGGCTACGAAGACGATATGATCTCCAGGCTGCACGCGCCCGGTGCGTACCAGAGTCTCTTCCATTTCGGCCAACATGTGGTCAGT
>CBAAAA010000628.1:0-2250 GCA_964658695.1 uncultured Solirubrobacteraceae bacterium
CCGGTCCGCGCGGATCATCAGGATAATTCTTTTCAAACGTCTCAAAGCTGCGATGGGCGTCATCGAATGACAGGTTGTACATGTTATTGAAGCCCTCCTCGAGAAGGTCTCTCACCGCGGGGGCGCCAACAGCCAAGTGCGATAAAAGTAAACCGGGTATCAACAGGACACTTGTATAGCTGAGTCCGCGAAGGAGGTAAATCGGAAAGGCGTTTTCCTGAATATTCATGCTCTCTTCTTACGATGACATCGCAGGTCTATATGACGCCTTCTGGTCGGATTGGTATCTGCCGGCCGCATTACCCCCTCTTGAGAAGTTGCTGTTCTCTTTTTTATCCGTGGGCGCACAGGTGCTTGACGTATGTTGCGGCTCCGGGCACGTCACCCAGGAACTTGTCCGGCGCGGTTATCAAGTAACTGGAATAGATAACTCAGCTGCGCTGATTGAGATTGCCCGCCGCAAACTTCCAGGCGTCACCTTCTACGTACGGAATGTCGAAGAAATGAATTTTGATGGACGCTTCGAAGCAGCGCTCTCCACCTTCGATTCTATGAACCACCTGCTGTCGCTCAGCACGCTCCAGCGAGCGTTCGCCAAAGTACACGATTGCTTAATTTCGGGCGGTAGATTTGTCTTCGATATGAACATGGCGGAGGCTTACTTCCTTGACGTGGCGCAATGGCAGGTAACGTTGAACGATCACTCCGTTGGCCTGGTAAGGGGACAGTACGACCCGGCAACAGCAAAAGCTGTCACTGAACTGGTGTGGTTTGCAAGGCAGGGCGGATCTGAGAATTGGATTCGCAGGACCAGTGTGGTGGAAGAGCGTTGCTACGAGCAGGACGAAATTGTGGATGCGCTCCGCGATGCTGGCTTCGAGACCATCGAAACGGTATCGGCCTATCAGGCGGGCATGCAACCCGAAATGGCGATCGGCCGGATCTTCTTTGTTGCCGTTAAATAACTTCTGTACCTACGAATGGGGGAATACGCGAACGTCAATTCCTTCAGCGTGACTTATCAGGCGGTCCAGATCGCTGCCAAAAGCACGCTCATACCAGCTCTCCCGACCGCGATGGCCCACATAAATCTGAGTGATCCCGCGCTGGCGCGCAAACTTCAGCAGACCGTCAACGATGTTTTCAGTGTCGATTTCAACGATCTCTGCCCGCTTCTCACGCGCCATATCCAAAAAGGAGTTCATGCGCGCTTTCTGCTCCGGCGACCATTCGGGACGATTCAGGTTCACGGCGATCAATTCACCATGGAAACGATCTCGATTCCGGGCCGCACTGTCCAACATACGCCCGGCATCAGAGTTAGGGCCGAGACAAACCAGGATCCGCTCCTGAGTACCCCAAAGCTGCTCGAGTCCGTGACGGGCGAGGTAGCCTTCCAGTTGCTTATCCACCACATCAGCGGTTAGCAGCAGCGCAACTTCACGGAGTTCCGATAGCTGTTGCTGGGTCAGCCGGCCCGTCCGGCCCACCTTCGCTTCCTCCAATCGCATGCAGGATTGCGGCGGAGCGTCCACGATGACGATTTCGTCAGCGGTCTGCAGGAAGCTGAGCGGGATCGTCTGCGAAACGTGCTTCCCTGTAATCTCCTCGACTTCCCTACGCTTCTCCTCTATGTGCTGCAGATTGACCGAGCTGATGACTGAAATTCCAGCATCGAGTAGCTGCTCCACATCCTGCCACCGCTTGGCATGGGGGGCTCCGTGCGGATTATCGTAGGCAAGGCCATCCACCAGACAGACTTGCGGATGCCTATCCAGGATCCGCGCAATATCCATAGTGGGTACCCCATCGACTTCTTTGACCGGGATCACTTCCATCAGACAGAGCGCCTGCTGCACATCCGGTGAAAGATTGGGCTGCATCGCTCCGACCAGGACATCCTGACCACGGGCATGCCGCCTGCGTCCTTCGTCGATCATCCGAAAACTTTTACCCACCCCCGAGGCGTACCCGAGGAAAATCTTCAGGCGACCCCTTGAGACTTGCTTGTCGCTCGATTCGATCTGCTGAAGGAGCTGCTCTGGGGTAGGCCGTCGTTCTATTGCCGTTGCCACAATTCCATTATCCTTCTTTTTAGTTAGCGATAACGTGAGAAGTGGGCAAATCATCGATTCCAGACCCGGCGAAGGGCTGTGTTATCCTTCCTAGTGACCGACGTAATCCGCACTAAGGGGACGTAGTTCAGTTGGTTAGAACGCCGGCCTGTCACGTCGGAGGTCGCGGGTTCGA
>CBAAAA010000629.1:0-2215 GCA_964658695.1 uncultured Solirubrobacteraceae bacterium
TACTCTTCGGGCATATCCGTTGTTTTGGCGATAAGCGGCAGGATAAAGATGCGCTGGTCGCCAAGCATTTAGTAAATCGCCGACAACCAGTTTTCGGATAGCTCCCGATCACATTATCCGAAAAGCGGTACGGTGAAGCACGCAGTCAGCGTCGGCGCGCCATTCAGCGGATGACATGATTTTCGGAGTGGCTCAGGAGAATCCCGACGGGCACGCTATTCTGCGCCCTCGATTTTACGCCGCCCACGTGGGCTCCCGGGCGGCGTTCCCAGGGTAAGTCAGTTCCGCCGTGGGCGGCTGCGATCAAACTGCCGAAGTGGGGCGCGGGCTAAGAAGCGATGTCAGCGATCATTTTGAAAACGTAGAAATGTGGAATTTGGGCCGGCGCAGCAGCAGTATCGCCCGGAGTCGCAATCATCCGTCCGATCACATCTACCCGCGGTTGATTACTTCAGCTCCTCAGGTACGTGTCCCGGTTTGCGTAGTCTGGAACCTTGAAGCGGCTTCCGAAGCCTTCGAGGGGGGTAATCAGGACGTCATTTGCCCGAAGCCGACTTGGGGACCGGAGGCAGTTCACGGAACGCGGTAACTTACGTCAGCTCTCCCCCTCTTCTTATGAGCGCTCGACGAAACGCTGCTTGCGTTTTCCACGATTCGTTCGCTTTTTGTTTCGCCGCGACCCAGTTGCCGCCGCGGCTGGCCTCCGCCGTCAATTCGGAAACGTAAGTGCTCATCTCCTTGCGGTATTCCCAACCGTCCCACTCCGCTGCGCCAAGTGCGTCATGGCAGGCTTCGATCACCTCAGAGGCGCGTGGGTTACTACGGTCCACGTTGGCGATCATGTGGTCAATTGCGGTCTCGACTGAAGCTCGCGACTTCTTGCGGGCGAGCCATCGGATCCCCATTACAAATTGGTCATACACTTTATTCCACCCTCCAGTGCCCGATTGCAACCCGCGCCCTGACCAGTAAGCGAAAGCATCACAGTTTAAACTCTTACCTTCCTCGAAGAGTCCCTCTCGGACCCAGCGCGACCAGAATGTTACCAAGTCTTCATCGTCGGGGTAAACATCGAATGCGGCAGCGGCGGCGTCTGCTGCAAAGCCGTCGGGACCCCTTAATGGATGCGTTAGCAGATACACGATCCTATCCCGGTAGTTGCCTGAGAGCGATTTCTTGTTCTTCCACAAAAAGGACGCAAAAGCCTGATCGTCGCGGGGATTTGATGCCTGCAGCAAACGAAGTGCCGGTTCCAGCAGCGTTGGATTCAGTTCAGTGCCGACGGCAGCGTTCAAGACCTCATGGCGTCTCTGTCCATAGCGACACAGGGCCTCGGTACCGGCTCCCGTTTTGGAGAAAAGAGCCGCCGTGGCGTAGGCGGCGCGACTCTCGCCACCAACCATTGACATTAGATCCAGCGCGCCGTCGAGATCGTAAAACGGAACTTCTGCAACCAGTCTCACCTGCTCGTAAAGCAGCCCCTCGCCGCGCAGACATCCTTCTATCAGCAACGCTAAAGCGGAGTTCTGCCGGGTCATTTCGTTGAGGGCTATCTCGAGCTGTGTCCTGTCCGGCCCAGGGAGAGGAGACCCGACGAACGCTTCTGCAAGCCGAGTCAGCGCCGCGCCGAACCGGTAACGATCTGTCCCGTCGATCCCAAGGTGAGAGGCGAACGTGGAGTGAGCCATGATGGCGTCGATGTAAACCGGACATACGGGGATTCCCGGCGTCGATTCGAGGGCGAAGGCAACTTCTCGCTCCACCCATGGCGACTTTGACGCTGCCACGCTTGCCACCACCACGACCGTCTCGCACCCCATGATCGCTCGGCGGATTGAATCATCGAGCCGGTTGCCGAGGCGGAGCTCACGCTCATCTAGCCAAACATCTATACCGTACGAGCGGAGGAAATGAACGATCCGCCTTACGACAGGTTTGTCGACATGACTGTGACTGACGAATACCTTCGGCACGGACACCTGCATTCCCGTAAGAGCAGCTACCACCGTGACATAAGTCGCCAAGGCCTGCAACTTGTCCCCAGACGGGCTTCTGGGACAAACATCCGTAGTCGCGAACGGTTTCGTAATCGCCGGGCCTGCAGAACCGAAAACGCAATTCGACCATCCAGCATCCCGGCGGGAGTGGCTCAATCGTTGGGGTGTGGAAATTTCCTTCACAGCTAAGGATGGCTCCGGGTACAGCGATTTCGGAT
>CBAAAA010000630.1:0-2202 GCA_964658695.1 uncultured Solirubrobacteraceae bacterium
AGAGATGGGTATCGGAGGACGGCACAGCCGGCCGGAGCAGGGAAGAAACGTCTTCCCTCCCGCGTCAAGGTTTAGAAAGTACACTGGCTGTTGTTCGGAGGCGAAGGCAGCAAGAAGGCATCATCTCGTATAAGGTGACGGCGTCAAAGATCGAACGCACGTGCGTTCGGGCCAAAAAATCTAGGTCAGAACGCGATGTCCGGCGGTGTCGAAAGCTGGCAACTCGTCAGCAGTATTGCAAGCTGACGAGAACCGCGTTTGTCTGGACTAATGATCCAATGGCACGAGCCATGTTCAATGAGTGACTTGGCCTGTTCTCGCCAGAAGAGCTTCCCTGCGCCAGCAATCGTAAACACAAGCCGACTTCTAGGGACTTAAGGCCGGGCTGGAGTCGTCCAGGGTCTATTCTCAAAATGTGTCGGAGTCGATTGATGGATAGTCCCGTTGTTTGGTTTCCCCAGATATGTGAGGCGACCTGTGAGATGCCTCGCCTCACCGCCCTGGACGTTCTTGATTCTCTGAGTGACGAAGCATTTTCGAAAGAGTATGCAGCGCGCTCCGTGCCTTTTCTACTGCGGCTGGGCACGTTAAAGTTCTCTGAAGCGGAGATCTTAGGTCTGCTGCAAGGGGCTTACGGCGATCAGACCGTGACCATCCGTTTCGGCAATATGGCAGATCCAGGTAGCTACCTGAATCGCCGCGAAGAAGAGATGCCCCTAAGAAGTTTCATTGGTAAACACTTCATGCAGGTAAACGATGCCGGGACGGCCTATGCCGCCGGCACCGTGATCCCCGTCGAGATGGCGCGCGATCTCGGGATCCCTTTTCCGATGTTCTACCCTGAATATTTTCTCAATGAGCCACGGATGTGGATGGGTAAAAGGGGAACGGTGACCGCCCTGCACAAGGACATCCCGGACAACTTCTCGTTCGCATACTTCGGTGCCAAAGAATGGCTCCTCTATCCGCCAGCCGATTTTCCTTATCTATACATGATTCATCCGAAACCGAATGCACTTCCAGACTTCGGGGTCAGCATGGTTAACGCAAAGTCTCCGGATGCGACGCGCTTCCCGGAGTTCTCGAAGGCTAAATCGATCTCCATCACGCAGCGTGCGGGCGATCTGCTCTATGTGCCTGCGGGGTGGAGTCATTTCGTGGAGAATCACGAAGACTCTCTGATGATCAATTTCTGGCTAAGACGCGGAAGATCCCCTGCGGTGTTAGGCAGGGACCGATGACAGGGTTCACTCCAGTCTCCTGTCCCTTCCCATGTGCCAGGGCTAAATCTTAACTCTCGAGAAATCCACTTACTTCACTTGGCGGTCGCTGGCGATAAGCCGACTTGGCGAGACCTATTGGGCAGCGGCTCTAGTGAGCGATGAACACCTCATCGTGTACAACCAGGACAGCGTGGACCTATCGCGACCCCTTGGCCTGCTGTGCAGACCAATAGGCAAGTGGGCGAATCTGCCAACTGACAATTGCTCCTGCCTCCACGTAGGGATCGCCTTTAACGATCTTTTCCGCCGCTTCGGCAGTCTCCGCATCAAGAACCCACAATGCGCCTTCATCATCAGCAAACGGGCCTGCAGCTCGCAGCTGCCCATTCTCCAGAAATTGGCGCAGATACTCCCGATGTACTGGATGCAACGCCTTAACCTTCTCTGTATCCCCGTACTCGATAATTGCGACAAACATCATTGTGGCCCTCCCGTATTGGAGGGCTTGCTTTTGTGGATTGATTCAAAGCTTCGTCTGTCGATGGTTCTTCGTCGGACGCACTTATGGAAGCGGCTCAATCCCGGTAAGGGTGGCACTCTCCCGCCAAAGCTCCTCTGCTCGATCCTTGTCGTATGACTCCAGTGACGAAGGGATTTCACGCAGCCCCTCAAAATACTTCCCGTTCGTTGAAACCAGTGCGGGATCGACGATGAGGCGCGCCAGCGCCTTTCCGGACTCTTCGGGCGTGTGAATGTTCTTCACAAGGAGCAAGCGCAACAGTGGGATGATTTTTGGCAGGATATTGTGCCACGCAAACCGGACGGCCCCCGGATAGTCACGAGCAAGCCCGGTCCCCGGCATCAATCCGGGATCGAACGCATTGACCGTGATGCCTTCAGGCAGCCGAGGCGCCAGACCGTAGGTGAAATAGACATTCGCGAGCTTTGTGGTCGAATATCTTCGGCCACGATCCGCTGC
>CBAAAA010000631.1:0-2179 GCA_964658695.1 uncultured Solirubrobacteraceae bacterium
AGCCTCTCGTACGATCGCGCGCAAATATCCTATGAGCGCGGCTTCCATTCGGAATATGATGGCCGATTTGCTGGAGGCCGGCTATCTCTCTCAACCGCATACCTCCGCCGGGCGAATTCCGACCGACAAAGCCTATCAAAGCTACGCCAACACCCTTCTGGGAAGCCGGGTGGTTCAGGGCGAACTCGACCGATTGCACAGCGAAATCCGCAAGGCGGGAACGGTTGAAGGACGCCTGGAGCGGTCTTCCCAACTGCTGACCGAGATCACAAGAAACTTCGGCATCGCCGCGGCTGTCCCGAGCGAAAACCAGATTCTCGACCAAGTGGAGCTGATCGGGCTTCCGGACCGGCGTATTTTGATGGTAGTCGCCACCCGCGACCGCATGGTCCGAAATAAGGTAATCGCCATCGACGACCACATCGGCCAGGACGAACTGACCTCCATCCGCAACTACCTGAACTATAACTTTGGGGGCTGGCCGCTCCCGAGTATCCACCGGGAACTGAAACGCAGGCTCGATCTGGAAAGCGCGACTTATGACGCCATCCTGAAACGAGTCAGTTTCCTTTACGGTATGGGCTTGCTCGACCTTGGCCTAGCGCCGGAGATTCACTTTGAAGGCGCGGGAAATCTGATCGGCCTGGATCTTCACCTGACCCGGGAGCGCATGCGCGAGCTGTTCCGAACACTGGAGGAGAAGAAACGGATTCTCCAGTTGCTCGAACGCTTTCTCGAACAGCGCGACGGGGCGCTGGCTATCCAGGTTGGCCTCTCCGATATCCATCCCAGCATGACCGAACTTTCGATCATCGGAGCCCGTTTCCATCTCCCGAATGGGATTGAGGCACGGGTTGCAGTTCTTGGACCTATGCGAATGAACTACAATCGTGCTGTTTCGGCCGTCCTTCATGTTGGCCAGGCATTTAAGAGCGCAACTGACACTTAATTCGCAAATTTTGCTGTACAATTCAGGTCTAGCCACTGTTTCAGGCTATACTATAGCCATAGAGTATGGACATCGCTATTGCAGAGGCAAAAAATCGTTTCCCTGAGCTGGTCCGTGCCGTCGAGGGCGGAGAAGAGGTTGTTATCACCCGGCATGGGAAGGCGGTTGCCCAAATCGTCCCCCCTCCGCCAGAGCGCCGCCCCATTCAGTGGGGCAGCATGCGGGATCGCATTAAACTTCTGCCCGGCTGGGACGACCCGATTGACCCCGATCGCTTCCTCGAAGGAGATATCTGACACGCTACCTCCTCGACACCAACTTTGCATTGATCGGACTATCCGACGTCGGTAGAATCCGCCCCGAGATCCGGAGTCAGGTCAATGGGGGGACCGTAATCCTGAGCGTTCTTTCTTACTGGGAAGTCTTGCTGAAAAGCATGAAAGGCAAACTCGATGTCGGCGATCCGGGCATCTGGTGGACAGACGCTCTGGAGCGGTTCTCCGCCACAGCGCTTCCTCTTCGTCCTGCGCACGTTCGGGCGATTGCCGTTTTGGAACCCATTCACCGGGACCCTTTCGACCGTGCCTTGATCGCACAGGCCATCGTAGAAGATCTTACCCTGGTGACGCTGGATCGCCAGATTACCCAATACGCCTCCGATCTCTTTCGCGTTCTTGCTTAGTAGCCGATTGCGGTACCCCGTCAAAAATGGTTTAATAGGGGAGTAGTGTCGAATCGAAAGTGGGCGAAAAGCCCACTTTTTTTTGCGATTCGCTTAGTCCGTAAGGTTTGCATGCCGGCAATTCAGGATAACGCCACGCTCGACCGACTCACCCTTCTGGCGGAGCGGGCGGCTGCCGGTTCCGAAGTCGAGATTCTCGAGGTTCTGCTTCGCGGCGCTGGCAAGGCGCGTCTGCTCCGTGTCTATATAGATAAGCGCGGCGGTGTGACGCACGGGGACTGCGAGTTGATCTCGGAACGGTTCGGGAATCTGCTGGACGAGGAGGAAGTGCTGCCTGACGATAGCTACACCCTGGAGGTGAGCTCGCCCGGCGCGGAACGGAAGTTGTCCAAGGTGCGGGATTTCGAGCGAGTCGTTGGACAGAAGATCCGTATCTCACTCCGCGAGCCGATCGAAGGAGTGAAGAGCTGCGAAGGAAGGCTCTCAAGCGTCGAAGACGAGATGCTGGCGGTCGAAACCGTCCCGGGGCAAGTGGTTCACATTCCACT
>CBAAAA010000632.1:0-2171 GCA_964658695.1 uncultured Solirubrobacteraceae bacterium
TTGTTTCTGCGTTGTTGCCGCGAGGTTGCAGTCCACTTTCCAGAGATCGAATATAAGGAACTCATCGTCGACAATGCCTCCATGCAACTGGTTATGCGTCCGGAGACATTCGATATTCTGCTGCTGCCGAACCTGTATGGAGACATCGTTTCGGATCTTGCGGCTGGCCTGGTAGGCGGATTGGGGATTGTACCCGGAGCCAACATGGGCAAGGCGCATGCTGTGTTCGAAGCCGTGCACGGAAGCGCGCCCGACATTGCCGGTCAAGGCAAAGCCAATCCCACAGCGCTGATGCTTTCGGCGGTGATGCTTCTTACCCACATCGGAGAGAACGCTGCGTCGTCGAAGCTGCAGAACGCAATTGAAGCAGTCTACCGGGAGGGTAAGTGTGTTACAGGCGACGTCGGAGGAACCGCCAGTACGGAAGAGTTCACCGACGCAGTTGTCAAGGCAGTGAAAGGAAAAACCGTATGAAGCTTCTTCGAACCACCCGCGGCTTCATCGTGGAAGAGAACGATTCCTTCTTCTCGCTCGATGCCGCCGCGTGGACCACCACGGACTGGGACGCTCTTCTCACACGAGATGATCTCCACGCATACTTGCAAGGTGTGCTCCCCGGTCTCAAGCAAATTCATCAGCCTGCAATTAGCGACATCGAAGCTCCCATCGGGAACCAGGAAGTCTGGGCCGCCGGCGTCACCTACTTTAGAAGCCGGGACGCCCGCATGGAAGAATCCAAGTCCGCTGGCGGAGGCGATTTCTACCAGCGTGTCTACGACGCCGAGCGTCCCGAACTGTTCTTCAAAGCAACGCCGCATCGTGTGGTCGGTCCGGACGAGCAAGTCGCCATTCGAGCGGATGCCACCTGGTCGGTGCCCGAGCCCGAACTGACATTGTTAATCACTCCTTCCGGAAAGATCACCGGCTACACCATCGGCAATGACATGAGCTCGCGTGACATCGAGGGCGAAAACCCGTTGTATCTTCCCCAGGCAAAAGTGTACGACCGGAGCTGTGCATTAGGTCCATCGATCCTCATCAGCGAAACTCCGCTTCCGCCATCGACTGAGATCAAGCTCGAAATCCTGCGCGGTGAAACCACCGAGTTCTCCGGCTCGACATCGCTTGAATCGTTGAAGCGAACTCCAGAAGAACTGGTGCGCTATCTATATCGCAGCAACAAGTTCCCGGCTGGATGCTTCCTTCTCACTGGAACCGGAATCGTTCCACCAGACTCCTTCACACTGCACAATGGCGATCAGATTCGAATCACCATCACTGGTATCGGTACGTTGATTAACTACGTCGGATAGAAAAACTCAAATGTCATTTCACGGCAAGAACTTCATTGGATCAGATCTGTCTGCAGCAGGCCAGAAGTTGATCTACGGCTATGATCCGCGACAGGGCGCGAAGTTGAACGATGCATTCCACGAGGCCACTGCGGATGAAGTGGACAAGGCAGCAGAGCTGGCCGCGAAAGCTTTTCCGAAGTTTCGAGAGGCGAGCGCGGAAACCGTGGCCAAGCTTGTGGAAGGAATCGCTTCGGAAATAGAAGCGCTGGGCGACTTGCTCATTCAGCAGGCATCCACGGAGTCCGGCCTGCCGAAGGATCGGCTGACGGGCGAGCGTGCCAGAACCGCCAACCAGCTGCGCCTGTTCGCAACCGTTGTGCGGGAAGGCTCGTTTGTCGACGCCCGCATCGATACCGCTCTGCCGGATCGTAAGCCCCTGCCCCGGCCGGATCTGCGTCGCATGCTGATCCCGCTAGGTCCCGTCGCGGTGTTCGGAGCCAGCAATTTCCCGCTTGCATTCTCAGTGGCGGGCGGCGACACCGCCTCGGCCCTGGCTGCGAAATGTCCGGTGATTGTCAAAGCGCATCCTGCTCATCCCGGCACATCGGAACTGGTCGCGTCGGCGATTGTCAAAGCGGTCGAGGCTTCCGGTCTGCCCTCGGGCATCTTCTCAATGGTGCACGCTGCAGATCCTGAAATCAGCATCCTGCTGGTAAAGCACCCGTCGATCAAGGCGGTAGCGTTTACCGGTTCCGAACGAGCCGGCCGGGCCATCTTTGATGCTGCCGCGAAGCGTCCCGAGCCCATCCCCGCTTATGTCGAAATGGGAAGCAACAATCCCGTCTTCATTCTCTCCGGTGCTCTGGACAATTCCGC
>CBAAAA010000633.1:0-2166 GCA_964658695.1 uncultured Solirubrobacteraceae bacterium
CTGTCCGGACGAGCCCTGGACGAAAATGAGCAAAAGCAGGAAGAGGACAGGTCGAGCTGACAACGAGCGCTTTGTCATGGGGCAACAATTCTAAGCGAATGTCGTGGTTGCATGCCGGTCTTGCCATGACAGCAGAAGAAACGGACGGGTATCGATAGGAAGAATGCTGCGACCTCCGCGTGAGAGAGGTCGCAAGTAAACGGAATGTTCCTAGTCGCCGAGCTACCTTGTTTCATACACTGCAGACGCAAGAGAGGTTGTTATCCGTATGAGCAGTTAGAAGATCAGCTTGGCTCCCAGTTGAATCTGGCGCGGGTCGTGAGCACTCGTGACAGTTCCGAATGTTGCCTGGTCTGCATTCGTGCCGATGGCATCGAAGTTGGTGTGATTGAAGGCGTTGAAGAACTCCCCTCTGAACTGAAACTTCGCGCGCTCTCCAAAACTCACGTTCTTGATAGCGGAAAGATCCCATAGCTGCAGTCCAGGGCCCAGCAACGCTCCTGTCGGAGAACTGCCGAAGTGGCCAATGGCGTCGCCGAAAGAGGCTTGATTAAACCATTCTGTTTGCTTCTTCACCAATTGAACGGGCGAGAGCTTGTCCGGCCGCGGAGCGATACTGCTGACATCGATATTGATGCCGCCTGGATAAGTCCCTGCAACACAGCCCGTAGTTGCACCAGCAGGAGTCTGGCAATCGAAGTTGTCTGCGGCCTGAGTAATGGTTTGGGATTGGCCGGAGAAGACTTCGGTGATGCCGGAAACTTCCCAACCGCCGAGCGCATGCCCGACGAGGCCATGCTGCTGCTTGTAGAACGGCAATTCGTAGACATAGTTCGCTACAAATGTCTGCGGCTGGTTGAGCGTGGAAGGACCGTAGTCAAGTCGGGGATTGTAGGTGTTGTAGGTACCGGTGCTGCGATCATTCGACTGATCCGTCAAGGTCTTGCTCCAGGTATAAGCAATACCAAGAGTGAGTCCATGCTCGCTGCGATGGTTGAGGGACACTTGTAGCGAATTGTAGTTGCTGATGTACTCCGAGAGACGGGAGGCAAACCAGGAGTACCCCGCATACGGCACAACAGCCGTTACATATGCACTTGGGTTCGAGGCACGCGCGCCAAGGGTAGGTTGGTTGATGTCCCGCTCGCCAAGAAGATGCTTGCCCTCCGAGCCGACGTATGCCATTTCGAAAACAGTATTCGGCAGGATCTGATCCTGTGCGGACAGGTTGTAGTCCACGTACGAAGGGTTCTTCAGGGTTGGATCGCCCGTGGACGTGATGTGATTTGGAGAGAGCGATACGCTTGACGATCCGGCGAGGGGATGATCGAACTGCGTGTTGGTGATGGTTGCTGTCTGTACCAGCGGTGGATCCTGGAAGGCGTTCTGCTCCCAGATACCATTCAACATGCGGTCATAGAAGATACCGAAGCCTCCGCGAATAGACATTTTGCCATTGCCACGCGGGTCGAACGCAAAACCCACACGCGGTGCAATATTGTTCTTCGGATCGGGATTGACGTGGCTGCCATAGGGGGAGCAGGTGACGCCTGCAGCGATGGCCTTGGCCTGTGTGCAGGCTGTACCCGTCGGAAAGATGAGTCCGTTCACGTAAGTGGCCGGAATGGGTCCACCTGCTGCAAAGTTGCCGCTCACGGGATCGATGGTCGGCGCGCTAGAGGCAAGGAAGAGGCGCGGATCAAAGTTATTCAAGGTATTGAGAACATCGGAGGGCGACGGGAAATAGCTATAGCGAACCCCCAGGTTCACCGTAAGTCGATCGCTGAGCTTCCAGTCATCCTGGGCAAATGCCTCGAAGTTTACATAATGAAGATCAGGTATCGTGTCGCGGCTATTCTGCGTATAAGACAACACATTGCCGAGCAGGAAGTTCTGGAAATTCGAGAACTCGAAGTTAGCGACACCGCTTGAAGCATTCTCCGTCTTGAGCATCTGCGACACAGTAGCTCCTACGCGCACTGTGTGCTTGCCTAAAGTCACCGAGAAGTTGTCAAAGAGGGTCCGATCGAGATTTCGCTCGAAGTAGGGTGTACTTCCATAATTGAAGCCCTGAATCGTGGTGCCCAGGAAAGAAATACCCGGTATACGACCGTAAGGATCTTTGTAGACAGTGTTGTTGGTGAGCTGGCTTGCAACAGCGGTTGA
>CBAAAA010000634.1:0-2165 GCA_964658695.1 uncultured Solirubrobacteraceae bacterium
TTTTCACCCGGCACTTACTTCCCGCGATATCGATTGGGACAAGGCGTGGCTGGATGCCTATCCGAGGATACTTGCAGCCTCCGACGTTCGCGACTACGAACGCGAGCTCAATGCAATGTTGGCAATCCTGAAGGATCCTTTGACGACAATCGCTCAATCTAAGCCTGATGCAATCAGTCATGGCGGTCACGTCACAAGCGTTCTCGATGCAAATTCTATTCTGACGATTACGATTCCCGACTCATACGATTTCAATGGACAAAAGTACGAGTTAACACGGCTTTCTGATGCAGTGGCCAAATCCCGCGGCGTGATCTTCGATTTACGAGGCGTGGGCGAAGGCGCTGTTTGGGTATTCCCAAACGCACTGCCTGCAAGCGGCTTGGAGGCGAGGTTTATAGAAAAGCCGGCCACTGCTCCGTCCCGCCGTTTTCGATTGCACGCCGGACTGCCCTCCATACAAAAGGGTGCTATCTTTTACTACTCCGGTTTTGAAATCAAGGACGGCCCCACATTCGCTGCCGCACCAAGTGCAAAGGCAATTCCTGTCGTCTTCCTTGTTCGTGACAGATCACCAATACCTTCGCTCGCGCCTGCGTTACAGATTGCTGGAAATGGGTGGATTGTCAGTGAGGGGCCACTGACAGATTGGATTTTCGCCGACACAATCACCCTCTCACTACCCGGTCGCTTGAAGGCAAGCGTCCGCGTAAGCGAGTTGCTCTATCCGGATAACACCACCGGCTTGATCACCGATGCTGTAGCCCAGCCTGGCCAAGGGCTCACGACGGCACGAAAGCTGCTTGCTGCCCCGCGAACCCGCCGAACATCGGAGAGAGTTCACGCGCCCGCAAGTGGGGCTTCGCGAGAGGAAGCGGAGTACGCCGAAGTTGCTTACCCGAGTGAACCCTTACGAACACTGGCAGCTATACGAATCTGGAGCAATTACAACTACTACTCGCCGCACAAGGACCTTCTCGGCGAAAGCTGGGATGGAGTGCTGGAGCGCTTTCTGCCGAAGCTGGCGGCGGCAGGGAATGCCCGCGAATATCATCTTGCGGTTGCCGAGATGGTCACTCATGTTCACGATAGTCACGCCGCAGTGGAAAGCGCAGTACTCACCGGGTATCTAGGAGCAAAAGCACCTAAAGTTCTAGTGAGCTGGATCGAGCATCGAGCTGTCATCACGCGCGTTGAATCACAAGCAGTCACGGCTGGTCTTCGGCCGGGCGACGCCATTCTCTCCATTAACCGCGAGGACACCGCCCGACGTGTGGAGATGTTGTCGCGGTATATTTCCGCGTCTACTGACGGGGCATTGATGCGAGACGTTTGCGTGTTGCTATTGGCCGGCGATCAAGACTCCGAGGTAGAGGTACAGCTTCAAAGACCCGACGGCGCAGTATACAAAGCTCGACTAGTTCGAAACGCGAGCCCCACCTGGTTTTGGACCGCTCGAGAACGGACAGGAGATATAGTGCGGCTTCTCTCGAACGACATCGGTTATGTAGACCTCGACAGATTGAAAGAGCCTGACGTTTCGGGCATTTTCGATCGGCTCAGGAACACCCGCGCCATCATCTTCGATATGCGCGGATACCCTTCGGGGACAATGATGGCCCTCGCGGCGGGGTTGTGCGCTGCTCCATCCCCAATCGCGGCTGTTATTCGGCAACCGATTGTTGTTGCTCCGGGACTAGGCTCTCCTGAAGACTCCAGCAGAGTGGAGATTGTCAATGAGCGGATTCCGAACTGCTCGGCACCCCGGTACTCGGGAAAGACCGTCATGCTTATTGATCAAGAAGCACAGAGCGAGGCGGAGCACGTTGGATTATGGCTCGAAGCGGCGAATGGCACAAAATTCGTTGGGTCTCCATCAGCTGGCGCCGATGGGCCGGTTACAGAGTACTCGGTACCAGGCGGCATTCGGATTCGCATGACTGGAGTCGATGTTCGCCATGCTGATGGTCGTCCCTTACAGCGTCTCGGGCTTCAGCCTGATATCCGTGTCGCTCCGACCATTGCTGGAGTAGCGTCCGGGAGAGACGAAGTGCTGGAACGGGCGATCGCTTTCGTGGGCGATGGGAAATAAGCAACTGGTTCGCGAGGCAAATTGCAACGCCCCTGGGGCAACGGGACTTGAGATCACCTTGAGTGATCACCAC
>CBAAAA010000635.1:0-2128 GCA_964658695.1 uncultured Solirubrobacteraceae bacterium
CGAAGGGAAGGCCAGCGACGCGATCGCGGCGTTTCAGTACGGCATCCGGGTGGCGCCGGACGAGGATATACTTTACCTGAACCTCGGCAGAATGTATGTGAAGATGGGCCAAGCGGATAAGGCTCGGGCGGTGATGCAGGAGTTGCTGGACCGCAAACCCGAAAATGCAGTCGCGCGACAGGCGCTGCGCGACTTGAATGGCCGCTAAGGACTCGACGTGATGACGCGATCTCTGGTGACACATGCGCTGGTTCTGTTCTGGTTTCAGCAGACGCCCGTCTCAGACGAGGCTTTGATCCGCGCCATCGCCGATTCGGGCAGGTGTGCAACGATGGCTGAAAGTGCGGATGAGCGGGTGAGCCCGAGAGTGGAGATTGCGCCGGGACAGCCGCCGCTATTGAGCTTCCGTTACTTTGAGGGCCAGATGCACCATCGATACGGCAACTCGGATTTGATGTTGGATGACGCTGGCCATTAGAACATGTGTTGCGATTTTAGGCGGCGTGCTTGCGCTGCATGCGGATAGTGCGCTGCGAAGCGAGGGGATTGCGGAGTTTCAGGCTGGGCGCTACTCCGCTGCTTTGGCGAAGTTGCAGCAAGCCGTAAAGAGCGATCCGGCAGATAAGTTGGCAATCCGATTTCTGGCGCTGACGCAGGCTGCGCACGGAGACTGCAAGTCGGCTTTGCCGGTTCTGAGAAAGGATTCCGACACCCTGGCCGGGCTGGGTGCGGCGAAGTGCTACAGTGCCGCCGGGGATGACAGCAGCGCGTTTGTTCTGCTGGACCAATTAGCGCGTGAGCATCCGAATAATGCCGATGTTCTTTACACGCTGGCAAGGCTGCACATGAAAGCGTTCAACGATGATACTTTTGCGATGTTTCAGAAAACCCCAGCTTCTTATCGGGTGCATGAACTGTCCGCCGAGATCTTTGAAGTGGAGTCTAAGTTCGCGGATGCGGCCGCGGAATATCGACGGGCAATCGAGATAAATCCCGCGGCGCCGGAGTTGCATTATCGCCTTGGGCGGGCTCTTTTGATGCAGAGTCATGAATCCGCGTCACTCACGCAGGCCGCGGCGGAGTTTCAGGCTGAACTGCGGCTCAGTCCGGAAGATGGCGCTTGCGAATATCAACTGGGGCAGATTGCGCAGGTGCAAGGGAATGTGTCGGATGCCAAAGTTCATTTTGAAAAAGCTCTTTCGCTTTCACCCGATTTTGTACAGGCGATGCTTGCGCTGGGAAAACTGGCTGGCGATCAAAGAAGATATGCGGATGCGATTACGCTGTTGAGGCGGGCAGTGAGTTTGCAGCCGGAAAATGAAGCGGCGCACTACGCGCTCTTGACGGCGTATCGAAATTCCGGGCAGATGGAGAAGGCGAAGGAGGAGAAAGCGAAGCTTGATCGGCTGCAAAAACCTCCTGACGGAGAGTTCTCGGATTTCCTGAAAAAACTGGGTGAGAAGCGGCCCACTCAGTGAGATTGGTTGGATTGTTTGTGCTGGCCGCGGTGGCGATGGGCTGGGTTCTTTCTTACGCTCCGAATTTTCAAAACGTCGCTGCGCAGGCCGGGATAAAGGACGTCTTTCCTAACGGCGGAACGGTGGCCAAAAAGTTCATCATCGAGACGACGGGCAGTGGAATCGGCTTCATTGATTACGACAACGACGGCCTTCCGGATCTTTTCGTTCTCTCGGGTGAGGGCGGGACGAATCGGATGTATCACAACGAGGGACGTGGGCGGTTCCGCGATGTCACAAGCCAACTTGGCCTGCTGTCTTCAGGCTGGGCGCAGGGTGTGTGCGCAGGCGATTACGACAACGACGGCTTTACAGACCTGTTCGTCACTGACTGGGGACAGAATCACCTCTACCGGAACGTGAATGGGCAACGATTTGAGGACGTGACCGCGGCGGCGCATCTGAAACAAGAGCGTACACGCTACAACACCGGTTGTGCCTTCGTCGATGTGGATGGCGATGGACACCTGGATTTGTTCGTGTCCAACTATTTGAAATTCGATCCGGCCAGCACGCCCAAGCCTGGCGCGAATGCTTACTGTTATTACCGCTCGATCCCGGTAAACTGCGGTCCGCGTGGTCTACCCTTCGATCGCAATGTCCTCTACCAC
>CBAAAA010000636.1:0-2102 GCA_964658695.1 uncultured Solirubrobacteraceae bacterium
ATCGCTTTTCGAGCCTAGCCCCCGGCAACTACGAAGTCACGGCGAGTGCTCCGGGATTCGGGCCGACCGGCACCAACTTCACCCTCAGCACCGATGAAACGCGCAATGTGCCCATCACGCTGACCGTCGGCTCAGTCGCGACGCAAGTGCAGGTCACCTCGCAGCAGCCGGTGCTTGACACCTCGGACACCCGCAATCAACTTACGATCGATAGGGCTGCGCTGGCCACGCTACCGATGGCAGCGCGCAATCCCCTTGCACTGATCACGCTTACTCCTGGAGTGACCGGCATTGGGGCAGGCAACGCCACGAACTTCAATCCGGAAAATTCCGTTGACGCCAGCGCAAACGGTCGCGGCTCCAACGGCACCTGTTCGTCGTCGATGGGCTTGACGTGACGAGCAGCATCCGCCCCGGCGTTGTTAACCTGACTCCGAATGCGGATACGATCCAGGAAGCCAGCGTGCAGACCAATACCTACACAGTTGACTATGGACGCGCCAGCTCAATCCAGACCATCATGACCACGCGCTCTGGCACCGACCAGTACCACGGCTTCGCGAGTGAGTTTTACACCTACCAGGGTCTGTTTGCCCGCGGCGAGTTCGGCGTACCGTCAGGAACTGCTGTCTCGCCCTACCACACCAACAATCTCTGGTTCGGGGTCGGCGGTTCTGTCATCCCGAAACACCAGTTCTTCTTCTTCGCCGGCTATGAGCCCTACCGCGCGATTACCTCTACGGGCGCCTCCCTGCAAACCTTTGAGGATCCGGCCTTCACGGCTTTCGCAAACAGTGTTATGCCAAAGAGTCCCGAAGTGACCCTGCTCAACAAATACGAGCCTACTGGTGCGACCTTCCGCAACGTGCTGCAAAATGCCACGCAAGCCTTTGGCGCGCAGAACCTGGCTAACAATACGGGATGCGGTACCCCGAGCACGGACAATATTCCATGTGGGACGCCTGTTTTCGACCAGGGCAACCTCAACAGCAGCAGCTACAACAATTCAAATCAGTACAATGTCCGCCTCGACAAGGATTTCAAGAAGGACCGCGTCTATGGGTTGTTCTATCGCAACACGATCAACACGGGCGGCCCTGCGGTTCGGCCAGGCTTTGCCGAAACGGACAAGTACTACACCTTCTCCGTCCAGGGCAACGAGACACACACCTTCTCGCCAACTACGCTGAACGAGGGGTTTATCGGCTACAACCGGATCGAGGGGTTCGCACCATCTGGCGGCAACTTTACCGTGCCGGTGGTCAACGTGACTGGCCTTGGGGTAGGCTTTGGCGATGGCTTCGCGTTGGGCGACTACATCCAGCACAGCTACCATTGGCGCGATGTGCTTACTCACATTCGCGCTCCCATGATATCCGCATCGGCTACGAGGGCTGGCATGGGGACGATGTCGCGAATTTCGCGGCCGCCTTTGCGCAGCCCACCATACAGTTCAGCAACATCATCGACCTCATTAATAATGACCCCTACTCCGAGACAGGGCTCTCCTACAACCCTCTCACCGGCCTGCCCAAAGCCCATAACTATGCCTACCAGCAGACGACCGGCGGCGCCTTTGCAGAGGACACCTGGAAGGCTGGTCGCAAAACAACCATCAACTACGGAATACGCTATGACAACTTTGGCAACGCCTATTCTAAGAACGGAACCGTGCCGGCCAACTTCCACCTCGGTGCCGGTTCGAGCTTTCCCGAACAGGTAGCGAATGGTGTAATGACCCAGCAAAGTCACGTCTACAATAACGATCTAAATTGGGTTTTCAGCCCGCGAGCCGGCTTTGCCTACTCTCCCGACAACAGCGCCAAGTGGCTCGTCCATGGCGGTATCGGCCTCTATCACGACTACTTCACCCTCGGGATTCTGAAAACGGCTTGAGTGGAAATCCGCCCTCCTTCGTAACACCGACCTTCTACAACAATGGTTCAACTTCAGCGCCCATCTTCAGCCTGGGCACGCAAAATACCTATCCATTCGGCTTCCAGTACCCCGCATTTGGCGGCCAGCCGCTGAACGCCAAGGGAGGTTTCGCCGGCTCGCAGATCGCAGTGGGCGGCGTGGATGAGAACCTGAAGAGTCCTTTC
>CBAAAA010000637.1:0-2094 GCA_964658695.1 uncultured Solirubrobacteraceae bacterium
CTGTCCTTCTGAATACGTAATCCGTCCGCGACCTCCGTTGCGTCCGTTGCATCTAATTCATTTGTAGCAGATACTGCAGATGGTTCAACACTTTCAGATAGATTAGTCTGGACCAAGGAGATAACAAACATGACCGCGCTTGCCTTCACCCGTCGCCAGTCCCCGCCAACTGCGCAGGACGCCGCGCTGGCCCGCATTTCGGGACAACGCCTGTCGCGGTATGCGCGCCGGAAAAAACCCTTGTCGGTGCGCGTCGGGGAGCTGGGCAAAGAGCAGCCGATCGAACTTCCCGCCGGGGCCGTTGTTCTCCTGATGGAGATCCTGGAAGCCATGGCCGCCGGCCGGGGCATGACACTGATTCCTGAGAATGCCGAACTGACGACCGTACAGGCCGCTCACATCCTGAACGTCTCCCGCCCCTATCTAGTCAAGCTGCTGACGGATGGCGCCATTCCCCCACCGTAAAGTCGGAAAACATCGACGGATTCTCCTGGAAGACGTGATGAGCTTTAAGAGCCGCATTGACCAGGAGCGTGAGGCGATTCTGGACCAGTTGGCAGCTGACGCGCAGGAAAACGATATGGGCTATGCCCGTTCGTGAGCAGTTACACAGCGTTGCTGGACGCCAGCGTTCTGTATCCTGCCCCTTTGCGTGACTTGCTTTTGCAGCTTGCGGTCACCGATTTGTTCAAAGCGAGGTGGACCGCCGATATTCATCAGGAGTGGCTTGAGAATCTCCTGAGTAATGAGCCGCACATCGGAACCGTTCCGCCCTGGAGCGCACTCGCGATCTGATGAACAGCAATACGCGGGATTGTCAGGTCACCGGGTATGGGGGCTTGATCCCGTCGCCTGAACTCCCTGATCTGACCGACCGGCATGTCCTAGCGGCGGCGATCGTTGGCCGTTGCGACGTTATTGTGACCCAAGATCTCAAGGACTTTCCGGACGAAGCCCTTGCTCCTTATGGGATCGATGTTCAGCATCCAGACGAGTTCCTCTGCAGCCATCTCAACCTCGCCCGGGATTATTTTGCAACGCCGTCCAGAAAGTCCGGCGCAGCCGAGCTTCGGCCATTCGCCGAGCTGCTATGACCTTTGTCAACCCAGCCAAGAATTGCTGGGCCATTACGGGTTGTAGCAACCACGGCCGATGGCCCATTCCGTCGAGCGCTAAGTCTAACCCCTTGAAAATACAAGGTGAGGGAAGGCCGCTTCTCGAAAAGCCTGGTTTTTTGTTACGCTGGAATTTCTGGAGTGCAGCATTCGCCTGCCCTTAGTGTCATGGAACCTGAAGAAACTACTAACGGAATAGCTACTGAAGAAACAATCGCCGACCATTTCACGGAAGGTGCACCGAACCCTGCCGTTTTGGCGGAACTGGTCGCTGAACGCGATCGCGCAATAAAAGAAAAGAATGAACTGCAGGATCTGCTGCAGCGCCGTCAAGCCGAATTCGACAATTTTCGACGCCGTTCGGAGCGCGAGCGGACCGAAGTGTTTGAATTTGCCAGCATGGATGCCGTTAAGGCGCTCCTTCCGGTCCTGGACGATTTCGAACGTGCTTTAAAGATCGAGAGCGCGGACAAGGAATACGCTCGCGGAATGGATTTGATTTACCAGCGGCTGTTTGAGGGTCTCAAGAAGCTCGGGCTTGAGCCTGTTTCGGGCGAAGCGCCGGTTTTCAACCCACACATCCATCACGCGGTAGAAATGGTTGATACAAAAGACCACCCTGACCAGACTATCTTGGAGGAATACCAGCGAGGCTATTACTTCAAAGGCCGTCTTCTGCGGCCGGCGATGGTGAAAGTCGCAGTAAATCCGTAAGGTTGCTTCCAAAGAACTATGAGTGTGGCTAATAAACGAGATTATTACGAGGTGCTGGGGGTTTCGCGACAGTGCGATGAGGTCACACTCAAAAGCGCCTATCGCAAGCTGGCCCTTCAGTTTCACCCCGACCGCAATCCCGACAATCGGGAGGCGGAAGAAAAATTCAAAGAGGCGGCGGAAGCATACTCGGTTTTAAGTGATCCGCAGAAGCGCGGCTCTTACGATCGCTTCGGGCATCAGGGCGTGAACCTGAACGGAAACG
>CBAAAA010000638.1:0-2053 GCA_964658695.1 uncultured Solirubrobacteraceae bacterium
AAATCAACTACCGTGCGGCCATCGCTGATGACATGCGCGCGCCTTAGCTTTATTCCCTGCCCGACCGCGGCGTCCGCGATCCCGTAACGCTCAAACTGCTCCAAGGTTCGAGCCTGCACGACCAGAGCCTGCGACCAGCGAGCTGCATGCCCCGATTTGTCGATCAGGCGGGAAGACATTCCGGATCGCCAGAGCTCCACCGCTGCCGCCAGTCCCGTTGGCCCGGCGCCCACTACCAGGCATTCCGTTTCAAACTTTTCCACCTTCTTATACTCGCGCGGCGGCTACGCTAGTCTGGAGACAAAATGCCCAACCGATCTCTCCTCATTACCGGTGCGCATCCGGACGACGAGACATTTTTCGCCGGTACCATGGCCAAATATGTCAGCGAAGGCGCGCGCGTCTCCATCATCTGCGGCACGCGAGGCGAGCGGGGAGCCACCGCCGACCTGTGCACCATCGACGAACTGCCCAAAGTACGTGAAAACGAATTGCGCTCCTCCATGGAAGTCCTCGGCCTGCATGCCGCCGATGTTCACTTTCTCCCCTATGAAGATCAGAAGCTGGAACGCGCACCACTGGAAGACGCTCGCAAGCAGATTGTCGCAGTGGTCCGAAGCGTTCGACCCCAGGTTGTCGTAAGCTTCGATCTGCAAGGCAACAACGGCCATCCGGACCACGTCGCAATGGCGCGTTTCACATCTGACGCGCTGGCCGCCGCTGGCGATCCCCGCTGGTACCCGGACACTGGGGAAGCTTTCAACGTTCCCAGACTCTTGTGGGCTCCTCCACTGCGTCCATGGACACTCCCGCCCGGTGCGGATCTTCGCGCCTGGGTCGGGGTCGATTTTCTGATTGATACTCAGCCCTGGGCCGAACGGAAATCAGATGCCATTCGCGAACACCGTACCCAACTTCCCGGACTCAAGACGCTGTACTTCGAATCCGGCAGTCCTGAGTACACACTTCATCACGAGGCCTTCCGAATCGCGTTCGGCCCACGTCCGGCTACTTTACCCAGCTGTGATTTGTTTGAAGGCCTGTAAAGGGAGCTTCCGCTAGGGCGTCGGATTGCCGCCCGTCACTCCGTAGACTTCACCGGTCACGTAGCTTGATTCCTGGGATGCCAGCAGCACATAGATCGGAGCCAGTTCGGCGGGCTGGCCCGGTCGCCCCATCGGCACTTGCGCGCCAAACTCCGTGATCTTCTTCGACGGCTGTCCACCGCTCGGCTGCAGCGGCGTCCACACTGGCCCCGGCGCAACCGCATTCACCCGTATTCCCTTCGACGCCAGTTGCTTCGCCAACGACTTCGTGAAAGCCACTATGGAGGCCTTGGTCGAAGCATAATCCAGCAGAATAGGCGACGGCTGATAGGCCTGAATCGACGTTGTATTAATCACCGTAGCGCCTGGAGGAAGATGCGGCACGGCAGCTTTACATAACCAGAACATCGCATAGACATTGGTCTTGAAGGTCTGATCGAACTGCTCCGTTGAGAGCTTTTCAATATCTTCAACATACTGCTGCTTCCCGGCAACATTTACCAGGATGTCCAGGCCGCCGAGCTTCTTCGCCGCGTCCTCAACCAATTGCGTGCAGAACTGTTCGTTGCTGATGTCGCCTGGAAGCGGCACCGCCTTCTGCCCCGCCTTTTCGATCAACGCCACGACTTCTTTGGCATCACGCTCCTCACTCGGTAGATAGCTCAGCGCCACATCGGCCCCTTCACGCGCGAACGCAATCGCCGCCGCCCGCCCGATACCGGAATCTGCGCCCGTGATCAGTGCCTTCCGTCCCTTCAGCCGTCCAAACCCCTTGTAGCTCTCCTCCCCATGATCGGGCTTTGGATTCATCTCCTGCGCCAACCCTGGCGCAGATTGCGGCTGCTCTTCGAACTTCGGTTGCGGATATTGCTTCGTCGGATCCTGCATCTCAAACTGGTTCTTTGTCGCTGTACTTGGCATTCGGACGTTAGATTCAGAACACCGCGTTTTTCTATCGTGTTGGCCGCCTCGTGGAAACACCTGTTTCGTCTGCGCGCTCAGCAGGC
>CBAAAA010000639.1:0-2014 GCA_964658695.1 uncultured Solirubrobacteraceae bacterium
CGTGCTTGTGGCAGACGCAGTCGTGGCAGCGCTCCGAAGACGAGACATCCGCCTACGGCTGCCAGGGATCCGCCCCAGTATGAGTTAGTCCATTGACACAGCGGCCCGAACTCCATCACGGCGAGAAGTCCGCCGAGCAAAGCCCAACCAGGCGAGACCCATCCCCGCAGCATCCAGTAACAACCGGCACACAGGCCGCCGCTTGCCAGCAGAACACCCGTCCAAGGCACACCCGACAACAAACGCCCCAGCGCCATTAGCAATGCCTGACCCAGCGGATAAATCGAACTGTACGTCGGCTGCTGTAGAACGAAGAAGGTCTCGAAAAACTGAGGCATAGCGTGTGAAGGATTTGCCAGACGTGCGTGCAGCAATGTATCCGCCGCCAACAGGTGGCTGAACTCGTCATAGACGTCGGGCGTGGGGACTGGATGATGAGGCAGCAACAGGAGCCGCATCAAGACCGGCATCGTAAACAGCAGCAACATGCAGGCGCGAGTTCGTTGCGCTAAGGAGTGGATGAGCCGCTGAGTGGCCGGCCGCCATACGAAAGCCAGCAGTAGAAGAACGCCGGTGAGAGCAGCGAGCAACCAATCGGCGGGAGCAAAGCCGACCGTGCTGTCAGGAGGCATTCGTCACTTGATTACAACCCCGCCTGCAACGCCAATGGCGATCAGCGATGTCGGCGGCCATGGAAGCATCGGGTCAATGCGTCTCCATAGAGGAACCAATGCATCAAAAAGACGCAATTGTATGCGGCTCAACGTGCGTCGCCGCAATAGACGGTTATTCAAATACCAGCCCGGCCAAGTCGCGCGATTGAAGCTGATGATACGGTCCACCTGAAACCCTGCCGCAGACATTTTTTGGCGCAGTTCCACTGTGGTGTAACGGCGTTTATGGCGCAAGACCTCATCCATGCTCCCGAATGCTGATGGTCCTTGTGGAACCAGCACAATCGCCACCCCGCCCGGTCGTAGACACCTGTGGATGTTCGCCAGCGCCGCTGTGTCATCTTCGACGTGCTCAAGCGAATTGAGACAGACGACTGTGTCCGCGCTTTCTGCATAACTCGCCATATCTTGAGGATCGGTAAAGTCGCAGAGGCCCAACTTCACATGGGGGCGGTTTTCGATGCGGGCATTCAATTCGTTAAGGTGCTCGGCATCCGTGTCGGTTGCCGTGTAACATTGCTTGCCCGACGCGAGCAGCACAGTCAAATTGCCGATGCCCGCTCCCATTTCGAGTACATCTCCCGCAATCCAGGGTGTGATCGTATCCGCCATCCACCGATTGAACTGTTTCGCGCGGGACATGGCCACCAGCATGTCCGCTGCCGCGTCGGTATGCGCCGCGCTAAAGAGACGAGTTCGAAGAATGGTTCCCAAAGCGAACAGCGCATCGCCGGCCGCTATTTTCTTTCCTTCTTCCACGGTGCGGCCGCGATAGCTTACCGGAACTTCGACAAAACGGGCGTGCCGTCTGGCAAACTGGATCACCAGCTCCGGCTCAATTCCGAAGCGATTACTCTCTAAGGGAACACTTTGAGCAAGCGATGTGCGGAAGGCCTTATACCCGGTCTCCACGTCGGAGAGGTCCAACCCGGCCGCGATCCCCGTAAACGCGCTGATGCCGCGATTGGCTACCGCCTGCCAGAAGCCAAAGGGCCGGCGCTGTTCCGCATTCATGAATCGCGAGCCGAGCACTACATCTGCTTCGCCCGCCAGCAGCGGCGCGAGAAGCTTCGGATAGTCAATCGGATCATACTCGAAGTCCGCGTCCTGAACGAGGCAGAAATCGCTGTCTGCCTGGGCGATCGCGGTTCGGATAGCAGCGCCTTTCCCCAGATTCACCGGCGCCTCAATTAAGCGCAGCGGCACTTCCTGATGTTCGTTCGCAAAGGCCTTCACAACTGTCGCGGACTGATCCCGTGATCCGTCGTCCACGACGATCAGCTCCACTGATAACTGTTCCTCTTCGAAATATGGGACTGGAGCCGTGATCATCCGCTGGA
>CBAAAA010000640.1:0-2003 GCA_964658695.1 uncultured Solirubrobacteraceae bacterium
CCTTTCCGGATCAGTTCCTGGCCAACCGCCTGAAGCAAGTTCGTCTTACCGCTTCCGGGATTGCCGAACACCAGCACGTTTTCTGTACGTTCCAGAAAACCACCGTCCAGCAGCATTCGCATCTGCCGGGCTGCTTTGGGCGGCAGGCGCCGCACATCGAACATTTCCAGCGATTTTTCCAGCGGCAGATGTGACTCTCGGAGCATCTTGGCGGTTCGATTTTCCAGTCGCTCGTCACATTCGCGCTGCACCACTTCATGCAGGTAGCGCTCGTAGCTGAGAGTTTCCCTTTCGGCTTGGCGCGCCACCTCTTCGTAACACTCGCGGATCGTTGGTAAATGCAGATGTCTCAGGTTCTGCGTCAACTCCGCTTTAATGCCGGCCATTTCGCTCATTGCCAAACCTCGATCCCTGTTTGGCTGAAGAGTTGGTCGAAGCTCGACAGCGACACTTCGGCAATGTGGACATCGGTGATGGAAGGGGCTTGCTCGCACCGGTTTAGGAACTCGGAAAACGCTTCTTTATTGACGATCGTCTGCTGTCCGGTAGCCGTAGGTAAAAGCAATCGGAGAGCATCGTCGACCAAAGCTTCCCCTTCTTTAGCGGCCTGCGCCAGGATCTCCAGATAACGGCGATCGCCGCGCCGGGGTGAAACTTCCCGCAACAGATCATAAGCTTTGCGAAAGCGGCTGGTTGGAAACATTTGCTCCCGGTATCGGTAGTTGGCGAAGGCTCCCGGCTTCCGCACCAGCCAATCGATTACGTGACGGTAATCGATCCGGGTATGAGAACGTCCGGAAAGACGCGGCAGTTGCTCCAGTTTCTGACCTCCGTACCAAACTTCAATGTGGCTGGAATGAACTTTGGCTTCCACGATCTCGCCGATCAACCGGCTGTGGACCGAGTAATTATTCCGCTCCACCGCAATCAGGCTGCCCGTGTTCACTCGTACGCGAACCCGCTGGGCACCTTCATACCTGCGATCCGGCAAAGGCCGGAGAACGTCCAACTCTTCCGCCTGTTTTTTCCTGCGGCCGCTGTTGAGTTGTTCAAACAGCTTCCCGAGGAAATCCCGATACTCGCCCTGACTACCGAAGTCGCGGCTGCCACGCAGTAATAAGGCTTGGTCCAAGGCCCTTTTGAAGCGGTAGTGCCGCTGTTCGATATCCCCGTTTTCATTCGGCTGACCGGTCTGGATCCGCTGCCCTTCCATCCCGTAGTAGCGCAAGAGCGCCTGGTAGCTCTTCTGAAACTGGGCGGATTCCGTCAGGTTGTTCACCGCGGCGGTCATTCGGTCGGTACGATGAAAAACGGGTACGCCTCCCAGTTCCCACAACGCATTCTGCAGACCTTCGCTCAGGTTGGCAAAGCTCTCTCCATGACAGATGGTCCCGGTCTCCCAGTTGGAATACGTCAGCACGAAATGATACAGCATGTGGGGAAAACTCTGGCCGCCGAGGGTGATGGCCAAGTCCGTCAAATGCGTGAAGTCAGAAGCACATACTTCACCCGCATGATGTTCCTGCACAAAATAGACTTCCTGCCCTGGCCCTTCCGTCGCTCGCCAATGCTTGATCTTGCGCTGCAACGTGCGTAGTTGCCCATCGGCGAACTGCTCCGGCCGCTCGCGCTGCAGAGAGGCAAAGATGGTCTTTGCCTCCAGGCCAGGGTTCGCACGCAACTGTTCCTGAATGCCTGCCCATACCGGTTTGAACCAATCTGGTCTCGTTCGCCAGTGGCGCTCCTTCTTCATCTCACTCGGCAGGCGTTTTTCTCCCGCGTACTTCCTCGCCGTCTTTACGTCCATTCCCGCCTTTGCGGCGGCAATCTGTTGCGTTCGCTCTGTGTTCAACAA
The DNA here is from genome assembly GCA_964658695.1 of uncultured Solirubrobacteraceae bacterium. Taxonomy (GTDB): domain Bacteria; phylum Acidobacteriota; class Terriglobia; order Bryobacterales; family Bryobacteraceae; genus Bog-105. The sequence goes on from CBAAAA010000640.1 coordinate 1,856, forward strand.
CTTGTACAGCCTCCTTATCTGTTGGTCTGTGACCATTGCTGAAGCGCTCTCCCACTCGCTTCCGCATCGTCTCAGCTTGTTTCAAATAGGGAAAAATAGTTGTCGTCGCTAGGACTTTATGATTGTCGCCAATCACTCGTGAGCGATT
>CBAAAA010000641.1:0-1996 GCA_964658695.1 uncultured Solirubrobacteraceae bacterium
GGGACGGGGCAAGGGTCGGTGGCATCACCGCTGCTCGCCAACATCTACATGCACTGTGCGCCGCAGCAGCGGTGGAAAGGACAGTTCGAAATGACCTGACTGGACCATTGCGAGAAGCTGTACAAAAGATGGAGGCGGGCCCTCCGGCGTCGGCTTTCAGGAGCAGGCGTCAAACCACTCCAGGCGGCTTAGGTAAAGAGCCTTTGGTCGTGAGCGCTGGAGTAAAGTTGGGGCACTACCCCAACAGGTAAGAGTCAGAGAGACGAATGAGAATGAACCCTCGAAGACGCGTCGTGAAAATCCAATGTCGTCAAAATCAGGGGCGGGTGTAGACCCTGAGATCAATCTGTCGGGAACCTGATTACTGGGCAGATGGCGGCCGGTGTATAGGGGGCGTGAAGCTGACTCAGGCTTTTGTATGGAACTGCGGGAACCAGAAGCTCCGATGCAAAGGGAAAAGCACAAGTGGCTCAAACCATGAGGCGAAATAACTGATGCGGAGCCCTGGGGCGGACCGACCTGTACGAGCGAGGAAGGCCGGTAACGCGGCTGGAGCAAAGAGGTCGGGTCAGACCGCTGTATTTGACGACCAACTCGAAAGAGGATGAAGCGTATGGATACAGCAAAACCCTTCGATATCTCCAAGCAACAAGTGTGGAACGCCTATAAGGCCGTGCGAGCGAATGCGGGAGCGGCTGGCGTGGACAAGGAGACGATTGCAGACTTCGAAGTGAACCTGAAAGGCAATCTGTACAAAATCTGGAACCGGCTATCTTCGGGGAGCTATTTTCCCCCGCCGGTGAAAGCGGTCGCCATTCCGAAGAAGAATGGCGGAGAAAGGATTCTCGGCGTCCCAACCGTGGCGGACCGCGTGGCGCAAACCGTCGTCAAGCAATTCCTTGAGCCGATCTTAGAGCCCTGCTTCTCGCCCGATTCCTATGGCTATCGACCAGGGAAATCGGCGCTGGATGCCATAGCCGTAACACGCGAGCGTTGCTGGCGCTATGACTGGGTTCTAGAGTTTGACATCAAAGGTCTGTTTGACAACATTGATCACGCTCTGCTTCTAAAGGCGCTCGAGAAGCATACGACGTGTGACTGGGCGATACTATACGTCAAACGGTGGCTGACCGCGCCACTTCAACTGAAGGACGGGACCAAGGTCGAACGAGACCGGGGCACGCCTCAGGGTGGGGTGGTCAGCCCCTTGCTGGCGAATCTGTTTCTCAATTACGCGTTCGATGTTTGGCTCTCACGAGCCTTTCCCGAACTCCCTTGGTGCCGTTACGCCGACGATGGGCTTGTGCACTGTCGAACCGAAGAGGAGGCGCTGGCCGTCAAAGCGGCGCTTCAAGAACGGTTCGCGGGGTGCGGGCTGGAGATGCATCCAGACAAGACGCGGATTGTATACTGTAAGGACGCCAACCGACCGGGATCGTATCCGACAACGAAGTTCGACTTCCTCGGCTATGAGTTCCGGCCGCGCGGCGCCAAAGCCCGTGTAACGAACATTCTCTTCACGAGCTTTTCACCAGGGGTAAGCGCGAAATCTCTGAAAGCCATGCGAGCGCGAACGCGAAAACTCAATCTTCGCAATCAGACACATCTCGGCCTGGAAGAACTTGCGCGCTATTTCAACCCGGTTCTCCGCGGTTGGATTGCGTACTACGGCAGGTATCATCCATCCGCGATGTGGCCGATATACAGGCACGCGGATTTCACCATCCGGGCCTGGATCATGCGGAAATACAAGCGACTTTATAAACGAAAGGTAGCGGCGTCACTGCTCCTGCGAAATATCGCGGAACGGAGCCCGACCTTGTTCGCCCACTGGCGCTTTGGAGGCATCGGCGCGTTTGTCTGATGGGAGCGGTGTGCGCTGAGAGGCGCCTGCACCGTTCTGCGAGAGGCCGGAGGTGCGATCCCTCCGGCCTACTCACCACGTGTTCGACCTTTGGGCGGAACGCTGGCGACGGCAGGAGGCCACTGGCGACAT
>CBAAAA010000642.1:0-1961 GCA_964658695.1 uncultured Solirubrobacteraceae bacterium
TTCCTTTGCTCTGGCGCAGTTTCTTGTCTCGAATTTCGTCGGCGCCCAGCTGACTGACATACTTAGCTCGATCGCTGCGATTGGTGCGCTTATGATCCTGTTACGGTTCTGGCGAAAGGAGGCGAGACCCGCTTTAAAATTTACACGACGCCAGGTATTCTCAGCCTGGGTCCCGTATCTGCTGTTGGTGCTGTTTGTTCTCGCCTGGGGCTACCCGCCGCTGCAGAGTCTGTTGAATCGGCCCTCCGTGACCATTCCGTGGATCGGCCTCCATAATCAAGTTCTACGAACGCCGCCGGTCGTCACTCATCCGGCGCCCTATGCGGCGATCTTTAACCTCAACTGGCTCTCCGCATCTGGCACATCCTGCATCCTGGCCACTTTGGCCGCGGCAGCGTTCTCCAATATGACGCCACGAGCCTATGTTGCCGTGTTCATCACTGTATTGCGACAGATCGTGAAACCCACGCTGACCGTCACAGCCGTTCTCGGAATGGCCTTCGTGATGAACTACAGCGGAGCAACCGGAACGCTCGGCCTGGCGTTCGCGGCCACCGGTGCACTTTTTCCTCTATTCAGCCCATTGATGGGATGGCTGGGCGTATTTCTCACCGGTTCCGATACCGCTTCGAACGCGCTGTTCGGCAACCTGCAGGTTGTAACCGCAACGCGTCTTGGCTTTAATCCGATTCTGGTGGCAGCTGGTAACTCGGTCGGCGGCGTCATGGGTAAGATGATCAGCTTGCAGACCATCGCTGTCGCGGCAGCGGCAACCGGGATGTCTGTAGCCGATCAGGCGAGACTATTTCGTTTCACGCTCCGCCACAGTGTCGCGCTCGCCACCGTGGTCGGTCTTGAAGTTCTGCTTTACGCATATACACTTTAGCCATTTGCCGCGCCGGCCTGCGCTGCACCGGCTACTTCGGTCAGGCGTCCTGTCTTGACGTCGTAAATATAGCCGTAAACCGGGATGGTCTTCGGCACCAGGGGATGCAGTCGGATACGGGTCACATCCTCAACCACGCTCTTCGCTGCGTCGCTGATCGTCAGCCAGTCGATATTCTGCGCCGCCATCGAACCACCACCAGTTGCGGGATCCTTCCACTTGCCGTTGTCGAAGGAGGCTGTTTCAAGGCTCTGGGACAAGAGATCGCGGATGACCTGATTGGTAAAGGTCAACATGCCGCAATCGGTGTGATGAATGACGAACCACTCTCGCGTGCCCAGCAGCTTGTAAGAGATCACAAGCGACCGAATCGCATCGTCGCTGGCTCGCCCACCAGCATTTCGAATGACATGCGCGTCTCCTTCCGACAACCCCGCGAACTTAGCTGGATCCAGCCGCGCGTCCATGCAAGTGAGAATGGCGAAACTGCGGCCGGGAGGCATTGGAAGGTCGCTCTTCCGGCCGAACGTCTTGGTGTACTCGTCGTTAGCTCGAAGTACTTCATCCAGGATCTTTGACATCTACTGACTCCTTACCGACGATTTAAGCAGACTTCGAACCCGGCTCTTCAAAGCCCGAATGCCAACCGATTCGCCCTGTTCGTAGCTCCGCAGCCATTTTTCCAGCTGACGGGGTTGAACGTTGTATTGCCTTGCAGGTTCGTGAACGGTGATATGAAGCTGAGTAATCAGCCCGCCCCCTTTATGCAGTTGCTCAAGACCGGCGGCAGCGGCCTCAAAAAGCGAACCGGCTTCGATCTGCACCGAAACCGGCACGCCGCGAGCATCCAATCCAGTGACCGTGCAAACCTTCCCCACAGGGCAGAGTTTAGCACAATCTTCGCATTTTATTCGCCTCTACACAGCAGCGGACCCCGCCTCGGCGACGGCATGATCTTGCTCACCGCTACCTCCGCTCACGCCGATGGCGCCGACCACCTTGCCATCTTTTTTCAAGGGAATGCCGCCAGCGAAAATCATAATGCGGCCACCATTCGAAGCGTGAATCCCGAAGA
>CBAAAA010000643.1:0-1935 GCA_964658695.1 uncultured Solirubrobacteraceae bacterium
GGTCGCTTGCGATCATCGTCCGATTCAAGTTCCATCGGTCCACATAAACGCCGGCCAGCGGACTGACGATCGCCATCGGCGCCATGAACGATACCAGCACCATTGCTACCTGCGTCGCTGTTCCTTGCAGCTTAAACGTAACCACCGCAATCATTGCGAACACTGCCAGGAAGTCCCCGAACACGCTGACGATCTGCGCAATCCACAGCCGTCGAACCGGCCGAAGCCGCAGAACTTCACTGAAAGACAAAGGCGTTGCTGGTGTGGCCATGCGTGAGAATCCCCTTTTTCAGAAGGCGGTACTAGCGGTGTCAAGTTGCGCGGAATCGACGTTCGACACTGTGCCGGCCTTGCTTATCCACCAAGGCCGGTTGACTTACTAAGTCAGGCTAACCGAATTCAGGCCGAAAATCGAGTGCTCTGAGTGATTAAACGCGACCTATATCTCTCTTGTTATTAGTGAGTTAGACTTGTCGTCGGGGGAACTGCTATTATTGAATAGGAAACAGGACCTTGGCCGGTCCGATAACCGTTCTCGCCTTGTCGAACTTAGTCAAGCTGGATCAATTGCGCATGCTCTGAGTTGTCAATGAATCGGCAGCAAGCTTCTCAGCAGTAGAAAGAGCATTAGCGGCAGTCGCCTTTACTTCGGGCTCTATCCCTTTTCCCTCCCAATCACCTTTCGTAACGGGGTTAACGGGACGAGCGAAGGGCACACCAATCGTAAAATGCCCGTTCGCTGACATGCCTCGTACGGGACGCGCACCTCCGCCAGTCGTCTCGCCCACGATAGTGGCGCGTTTCTGCGTCTTCAAGTCGAAGGTAAATTCTTCTCCGCCTGAGAACGTCTGATGCGAGGTGAGAACATACGCCGGCTGATCCACGAAACGAGGCCCGAGAACCCACGGCAGGATCCAATATTGGTGAGTCTCGTTACCGGCCCTACTGGTGAGATCGTTGATATGAGTAGGCTGCTTAAACAAACATGACACCATAAAGTCAACCATGTCGGGATCGCCACCATGGTTATCCCTCAGGTCAAAGATCAGTGCCTCGGTGTGGACCTGAAAATTCATTGCCGCGACAACAGTAGATCCACAGATATCCGGGGGTGGAAAAGCATCGAATTTGAGGTAGCCGATGGTGTGATTGCAGACTTCCAGCTTGGAGAACGTGCAGTTCTGTTTCTCGAGCATGGAAGCAAATGCGTCGAGAAATGCTTGCAAGGTGTGGCCGGCTGGCGTATCCGGGACACTTCCTTCTCCGGATACACAAAAGGATGCAAATCCAAGAGCGACAAATAAGCAGCGCGGCTTTCATCATTGCAATGGCTTTGTGAACGTGGCGTCGGTTCAACAGGCGGGGAGCATTTTATCAGATCCAGGATCACTGGCAAACAGGAAGTTGGCAGAACTTCGACCCGTCGGGGCTCCAATGTACGAGCGGCCGACAATACGGATATTGGAGAGAGCCAACGTAGGGCGTCGACAATTAAGCGCGATATCCAGCGTTACTCGTCTCGCAACACAATAGCTGGGTCCATTCGTGCCGCACGCAGAGCGGGAATGAGCACAGCGATAATGGCGGAAATCATCAAAACAGCAGCAGCGGCTACATAAACATGCAAGTTTAGAGGAGAGACACCAAACAGCAGCGCGCCAAGCGCGCGATGCGCCACCAACGACAGAAGCAGGCCAACTGCCAAGCCGGTAATGATCATTACAATATTTCGAACGATCTCGAGCCACACTACGGCAGTGCCCGTTGCGCCGAGCGCCATGCGGATGCCGAACTCGCGCGAATGCCGAGCCACCGAAAGCGATGCCACCCCGAAGAGACCAAGCGCGGAAAGGAACAGAGAAAACGCGGACAATCCCAGCAGCAGATCGGTTTCGAAGCGGCGCTCCAGAGTCGCTGATCGAATTATGTTTTCCA
>CBAAAA010000644.1:0-1895 GCA_964658695.1 uncultured Solirubrobacteraceae bacterium
TGGCGGAAACCGCGGACTCTACTTTTGAGTGGAGGGAAGTCGGGGCGCAGGTCAGAACAAGAAAAACTTAGCCGGTCTACTCAATCCGAGGTTGCCTTGCGACCTGTTTGCGTGTAAGTTCTAAGTAGGTTGTTGCGGATCTTCCAAGCGGTGACAAACGATGCGGGAGCCAGGTTTTATTTCGACGCGTTCGTCGCCGGGCAGATGGGTAACAGTGTGATCTTAGCTTCTGAATATGGCAGCCAATGTCATGCACGGACAACGACAATTGGTGATTAGAACCGATGCTAAGGAATTACGTGATCCACTCACTTATCTCGCGAAGGTTGAAGCCTTGCAGTCGAATGGAGCCGTCTGGCTAAAGTATGGAAGATTGAACGGAGGTTCGTTCTGTCGCCGGCGAACTGACCCAATAGGGGCGTGCTCGGCGCGCCTCAGCGCGTCCTCTGATGCGCTCTGTGCCGGTTGGACAACCCCCTACAACGAGATGATCGGAGTCACGGTGACCAATAGTGACCGTTGACTTCTTGACCATTCCGCAGGTGGCCGGCCGGTTTGCAGTATCGGAGCATACGGTCTTTCGCGTGATCGACACCGGCGACTTGACTTACTGATGGTTCTGCCGGGCAATCCGGTTGCGCGTCCAGGCCGTGGGAAGCCTAAGGCGATGTCAGCAATCTCAGCAAAGGAGTGCGATGGCGGGCACTCTCACCGTGCCCTCGTAACTGGTGCACCAAATCCCGGCGCGCCGCGCCTCGTTATGTTCCGTGGGTTGTGGGCTGTCTACTTCAAACGCCGCCGCGTCAACACAGGCACTACGGAGCGCGAGGAAGCTAAGAAGTTTCTGACAAATTTCGTCGCCGACCTTAAAAACCCACAGGTATCGAAGAAGGTCGAGCTCGTCGTTGATGTGCTCGAAGCATACGTTGCCAATCGTGCAGCTCAGTCCAAGCTAGGCGCTGTGCGCAAGCGCTGGTCGCACAAGCAATTCATCCGCCTATTTGGTGATCGTGATGCGGCCAGCTTGAGTGAGGATGATTTCGTCGGCTACTCGAGCAAGCGCCTTGCGGGAGGGGTCACCAATACTACCGTGCGAACTGAGTTGATGGCTCTGCGGACAGCGTTGGGCTGGCGGCTCGGTAAGGACAAGATAACCAAAGTGAAGATGCCGCGGAAGCCCGAAGCGCAGGATCTGTGCCTCACGTCGTATGAGGCCTATCGGCTGATAGAGTGCTGCAAACGGCGTCATCTCAAGCTGTTCGTGATCTTGGGGCTGAATACGCTCCAGCGATTCCCGGCTATCCTCTCGCTAACTTGGGACCGGGTTTATTTCCTTGAGCGCTACATTGACTTCCGAATCCCGGGCGAGCCGACGACCCACAAGCGCATGTTTCGAATTCCAATAGATGACGAGCTGCTGGCCGTGTTGAGTGAGGCGAAGAAGATCGCGGCGACGGATTACGTAATAGAATATGGGGGAGGGCAAGTGGCCAGCGTGAAGCACGGCTTGACCGATGCCGCAGCGCGTGCCGGCCTGAAGGAGGTGTCGGTGTATGGGTTACGCCGTGCGACGGGCAACATCATGCTCCAGCGACGTGTACCGATCTGACGAGTGTCGATATATTTGGCCACTTGTTTAAGCGGACATTGACCAGAGGTTTAGGTAACGCAAGGCGTTGGCTTGCTGCGCTTCGACCGTGCTTGCCGCCGTACCGCCGTCTCCGGCGTCTCGACGACGGGCACGTACGACGATCATTCCGAAACTAGGTTACCAATAGGCGGATTACTGCGCTCATCGCCTACGGGTCGCTGGTGCTTCTAGGGTCAAAACCCAATAAGGCTGTAGACGAATCAACAAATCGCTGATTCACTCTTGCCGATTCGGAGAGGAGTGG
>CBAAAA010000645.1:0-1881 GCA_964658695.1 uncultured Solirubrobacteraceae bacterium
GGTGGATCCTGTTTCGGGCTGAAGTTGCGGCAAATTGAGCAAATCGACGGCGGTATCGTAGAGCGTTCGGGCGTGTGAAGTGGACTCGGCCAGATTCCGCGAAAACTCGAGGTCTGCGTAGGCCAGGAAACACCTCACGATCGACATGACCGTGAATCTAAAATAGGCATTTTTCCTGCCCATAAGAGGTGCTCCGGGCGTCGTCGTCGACGTACCGACGATGATATGCGGGTTCAACTCCGTTGTCAGCCATTCGGGTACGCGTACGTAGGCGGAGATAACAGCCGCTTCCAGCGTCAGGCCATAGTATATGTTTCGGTTTGATGTTCGCAGGTTGTAGGCGTATACCGTGCGAAACCAGTCCAGAGCGGCAAGGTATTCACGATCCGCCTGCAGCCGAAGAGCGATAGCCATCGGCACAAGCCAGAACACCTCTCGTAAATACTGCGGCACTGCACTTGGATCGTTGATCGAGCCCACAAGGCTCTTCACGGATGTCTGCAGACTGATCAACTGGGGATCGGACAATTGTTCCGTGAGTTGGAAATTCGATCCCAACCCAGTCTGCAACGACGTCTTCGCGCTGGGCAACTCAGTGTAGAGCTGGGCCAAGTAATCGTTCGCAAGTTGCCGTGCGAGTTCTGGCGTTACCCTGCTAGCTTTGCGGAGGACTGCGACCAAGCTCGTGTCGCTCCCGATGAATGCCGAGGTAGGGTTGAGAAAGGGCGGATCTTCCACATAAAGATTCGGAGTCAGCTGATTTTCTGGGTAGGCGAATAACTTGATGGCGGCCAGCCATGTGCGGTAGCTGCCCATCCAGACCCATTCGCCGTCAAAGTTCAACGAGGGTTGCAGCGTCCATCCCGTAGTCGGCCCCAACAGACTCCCAGAGCGCACAGAGAACAGGATTCCCTGCAGCGTTTCGAGTGCCTGATCCGCCCGCGTCGTTTCCGGATTGGCATTGGAAAGAAAGTCAATGAACAGTGTGCGCGACAGGCGTTCCGCCGCGGTGTTCAGGAGCTCAGGGGTCGGCTGTAGCGAACCAATCCACTGGATCAATGCATCGCGAAGCCCAGGGAGAGTCTGCGCTTCCGCTGCGTCCACTGATTGTGCGTAGCTGCTTTGAATACTCTGGGTTTGAGCCGTTCGCCCCAGAAGGGTCCGCTGCCATTGGGAGCGCACTTGAGCTGAACCGCGCCAATTCGGGATGTCTGACCCGGTATCGACATTGGGCAGGAATTGCGCGGGCTCGAGCACGAGACCGGCCTGATTCTCCTGCGCTCGCCAAGCAGCGAACTGCGATCGTTTTTGCGCCTGAAGCAAGATGGCATAGATGTCGTCCCATTCCGAGTCAAGCAGCGTGCCAGCGGCCAGAAGATGGCGGCACAGGACCAGAAATCTAAAGCTGCCGAGATCGAGATTGAAGGGCGAAAGAGCGCCAGTAATATCGGCGCCGTCCGCATCACCGGCCGCCAAACTGACAAGATCGATAGCGCCAACGTATTTCTGAACAACCGCGTCGAAGGTAGTTAGGGGAGTTGCTCCCGGTGTACCATCCTGAGTGATTTGGGCTAAGGTTGTGTTGACCCACGTTTGGCGGGCAGTGAATAAGGCGAAGGCTGGATTCGTTGTCGGAGTCACGAAGTTTCCAGCACCTAAAAGGTCCGGATCTATGATCGGTAACGGGGCGCCCACCGTGTCGCGTGTGGAGGCATCATCGCTCTGCCAGTTGCTTCGAATCGTGCTTAACTGCCAGGTCAGAAATGCGGAACCGGCGCTGGACGGTGACAAGGGATCTGAAGGGCTTGTGGAACGGTAGCCAAACAGCTGCTCAAGGGCGGTATCGGTGATGTTGGCCGGCACCAGAGTTATCTGGTCGAG
>CBAAAA010000646.1:0-1861 GCA_964658695.1 uncultured Solirubrobacteraceae bacterium
TTAGGGCCATCGCCGCAAACACACTCCCAGTGACGGATCCAGCTCGACTTCATTTAGCATCTTGTTCTCCTTGCTTCACAGACTTCCGAGTTTTCAAGGAATCATTAGAGCGCAAAATACAGCACAGACGCCGTGCGTTCGCATCGGTTGCGGTTGCGTGTTTGTTGCTGGCCTTCGGAATAGGGGCGTGGGTTAAGACGGCTGCCCAACGGCGCAGCGGAAACGCACAGATAGCGGGTCTGCTTACCCGGACCTTGGATTTGTCGAACTACGGAGCCTTCCGTGGCGGCGGTGAGGCGAACAAGCTGGAGGCAGTGTCATTGCCCAGCGCCCAAGTAAGAGTCACGCTGATTCTCCCAAAGCTTAGTGATCCAGGGAAGTATACGATCTCAGTGAGCCCGGACAAGACGTCGGTCCGTGTACTCGCGAGTGGGAGCGCCCCCGCCGAGGGTGACGATCACAGGAGAACAGTCACGGTCCTATTGGATCTTGGCCATATAGCATCAGGATCGTACTTTCTTGCAACGACTCACAACGATGAGGAATCGTCGTATTTTTATCCGCTGACGATCAAGTAAGCGGCTCACAGGCCGTTAGCTATCTCTAGTGCTTGCTGGAGTTGGTTATCAACTCCTTTGCGTGCATCTTCGTAAGACCATGAGATCGCGATATCGGGCTCAATACCATGCCCTTCGATTCTAGTGCCCTTCCAACTAATGTAAGCGCCAATCGGTATCGTCAGTTTGTAGCCTGAGCCAACCTTGAATGCCTCCCGCGCGGCGAGGTGTCCGGGCGTTTTGGAACCAACAATCGTCGCCAGCGCATTCTCCTTCGCGAACTGAGTAACCATCTCGGCGGCACCGGTCGAATGCTCGTTCACAAGCATCACGATGCGGCTGTGAAAGCGCTGTGGGCCAAGGCCCTCGGTTTCGAGGACGACTGATTTCTTCCCGTAGAATTTTAACGCTAGGGCTGGTAGTGCAAGCTTGGATCGCGGAATTCGATTGAATCGCGGCAAGGTGTTTTGATCATAGCCCCGTTCCTTAGTTGCTCGATCTAAACTGTAACCCACCGGGCGATTATCGGAGCTTAAATAACTCATTAGCCGGAGAGCGCCGACTCCACCGCCGGGGTTGCCGCGCAAGTCAATAACCAGACGGTCCGTGGTGGAGAATCGAGAGGCGATGGTGGCCGCAAGTTGGTTTGAGAAGTCTATACCGATTGTGCCGGGGAAGAGACTGATGCGCAGACGGCCAAGCGAGGGACTTGTCACCGCCGCATCGATGCTCGCCGGCTCGGAGTACGGGTTGTCTTTATACTTTGGTTGAGGCGTGTGCAGATCGACGTGAACTTGGCTGTGTCGGCCGTCTCGTGAGATCACAGCCCTGGCCGTCTGCCCCATCGCGAAGGCCGGCTTTGTAGGGGGGAGTATCTCATTCTCGACTAGGGATATAAGCGCGTCGCCAGAACGAATTCCTGCGCGTTCGGCAACCCCACCGGGAAGGACATCCTGGAACACCCACCGCCGTCCGTCGCCAATCGTCTCAATGTCCGCGAAACTTGCGTTGATCGCATTTCGCGGGGTGATTCTGGTATTGGGTCCGAGAAGCCCTAAGCCGCTCGAACGCAGCTTATTCAACATGGCCGCAACGTGTTCCTCGAACTGCTCCGGAAGTTCTGCATCAAGGATTTCGCTGCGGCTTTCCTCTACGATGCCTCGCCAATCGTGCCCATTTAAGGCCGGATCATAGAATTTCCGTTCAATAAGCGATGCGATCTTACTGAGAATCGCGCCGCGTTCAGTTCTAGATAAAGTCATTGATGGTTCCTTGCTGCGAGCATTGTAGAGTTGCTGCTCACC
>CBAAAA010000647.1:0-1850 GCA_964658695.1 uncultured Solirubrobacteraceae bacterium
CAGCGGCAGCGGTGTTAACGCCGGAAATCAGCAATGCCGCGCCAAGCGCAGCCAGGTAGATCGCAGACAACTTGAGTGCATGCTTCATTGTGATCCCTCACTTTTCTGGTTTTTGTTCTGTGCCTTGGCCCCTCGGAAGGACGGATAATTAGCACGGAAACCGGGAGAGCGGCAAGACCTTCGCGGCAACGCGATTATCCGCAACGTTTCGGCGTTCTTTGATCGTTGTGTCCGACACCTGGCTGGAGCGCAGTGTCGAGCTAATCCGGCAGGAGCGAATCCTTCCAGTCCCGAATCTCAATGGACTTCACAACGCCCTCAAGTATAAATGGATCCTCCTTGACGTACTCCTCCGCCGCGGCGCGTGTCTTGAAGATTGCCATGTTGCCCAAGTTATCGAAGGGTCCGATTCCAACAACTACGCCAAGTGCGATAAATTTTTCGACCACAACCCTGTGTCGAGGATAGATCTTCATGATTTCCTCCATGCTGGCACCAGACGGTTGCCCGATGATCACTGTTTTCATGCGCATCCCCCTTTTCGCGAATCGCAGCTCGAGATAAATGATGCTACTTATGGATCAAACGGCCGAGCGCAGATCTTTTCACGACGTGCAGCGAAATTCTGAAGCGTTACCGGGTCAATCAAGCGCCGGAAACGTCGTTGCCTGTACTGGCGGCCGGTCGGACAACACGCAACATATTGCCCGCGAGAATAACCAATACCCCGCACCGTAGCCAGCAATGCGCGCGGAGTTACCGGCCTCACTGACTTCTATCCGGTGGACCAATAGAAAGCTCCCCATGAAACACAACGCCGCAGCTGTACAGAGTGATGACACGTGCGGGGACTTTGCACGAAACGATATCCATGCCGCTACCAGCAGCGGGTTTGCCAACCAAGCGTAGACACCGCTAAAGGCCGCATACCAGCCGACGATCAGTTCTCCGTAGCCTGGCGACCAAGCTCTGGGACTTGCGCCGTCGACGTAAAATCCGTCGCACACAAGGCTTGTTGCGAACAAGCCGATGCTTACCCAGAAGTAGGCTCTTGGATTGGCCACTTGTGACGTTACGGGGCGCCGCCGTCCGGGCTCTGGAAAACTAGATTGCATCGGTACCTCAGCGGTCGGATCATTTCCATTCGTTGCGACACGTCATGAGCTTACCGTAGGCCGAAAATAACTGCTGTCCTTCAGGTGCTGGAGGAGCAGCGTACCTTTAACGACCCACACACCTCACTTGCCAGTGACCGGTATTCGGCACCAGAATGCGTCAATAGTTATTTTGGATATTGGTCACCATGAAAAACATGAGCACTTCGTTGTCAGTGAGAGTTGTTTTATGTAGTGCGGCTCTGTGGACCTCAGCTTATGCGGAGCACATTGACGATCGTCTCCGGCATCACTGGGACTACGACAGAAGCGCACCGCTGAACATTCAGCAAGTCGGGACTCAAGATCGTGAGGGAGTCGCTGTATTTGATATTTCTTACTCAAGTCCTGTCGGAGACCGAGCTACTTTTGTCGGTCCTGAAGGCGGTTTGGTCACCGCGTATCTCGTTGTTCCCCCGGGGGATGGACCTTTCCCTGCGATCATCTACGGGCATTGGTGCATGCCGGGGTCGGAGAAAAAAAACCGAACCGAGTTCCTCGATGAGGCAATTGTGATGGCTCATTCAGGCGTCATCTCACTGCTACCCGATCATGTGATTGTCCACCCCGGTTTCGAAGAAGATCCGTCGTTGTTGAACGAGCAACAGGTTCAGGTTGAGGTGCAGCAGGACGTGAATCTTAGGCGCGGCGCCGATCTCCTTGCCCGTCGGCTACGACGCACGTGCACGCGCGGCC
>CBAAAA010000648.1:0-1800 GCA_964658695.1 uncultured Solirubrobacteraceae bacterium
CGGTTTGTTGGCCACCTCCGGATTCCCGTTGACAATCACATCCGCCAGGTAACTCAAGAGCTTGGTCGCGCGGTCGCGGCGAGGAGTGAACTCGAACAACTCCGGAGTGTCGTCCAGGAAAGATGTCGTGGCAGCACTCGAAAGGAACGCCGGATGATGCACCACGTTTTCCAGGAACGGAATGTTGGTCTTCACGCCGCGAATTCGAAACTCGCGCAGCGCACGGTCCATTCGCTGGCATGCTTGCTTAAAATTTGGACCCCACGCCGTCACCTTCACCAGCAGCGAATCGTAGTACGGCGAGATATTCGCGCCGCCATAGGCGGATGCTGCGTCCAGCCGTATGCCGAACCCGGCAGGGGAGCGGTAGGTCTGCAAACGGCCATAATCGGGAATGAAGTTGTTGGCAGGATCTTCCGTCGTCACGCGGCACTGCAGCGCAACCCCGTGCAATGGGACATCCTGCTGCTGGGGCAAACCCATCTCTTCCGAGTGCAGACTCAAGCCCTGCGCGATCTGGATCTGTGACCGCACAATGTCTACGCCCGTGACCACCTCAGTGACAGTGTGTTCCACCTGGACGCGCGGATTTACCTCAATGAAGAACCACTCGTCGCTATCGACGTCCACCAGGAACTCGACCGTTCCGGCGTTGTAGTATCTCGCTTCTCGGGCCAACGCAACCGCCGCATCCGCCAGCTCGTGCCGGACCTTCTCCGATACCCCGATCGCCGGAGCGATTTCAACTACTTTCTGGTGCCGCCGTTGCACCGAACAGTCGCGCTCATAGAGATGCAGGATATTGCCATGGGTGTCGCCCAGAATCTGCATCTCGACGTGCTTCGCGCGCCGGATGAAGCGTTCCAGGAAAACGGCATTGTTCCCGAAGGCCGCACCCGCCTCCTGGCTCGCCTCCTTCAGTTTGGATTTGAAGTCAGCCGGAGAATCCACCACCCGCATGCCTCGGCCGCCGCCGCCGAAAGCTGCTTTAATGATGAGCGGGAAGCCGATCTGCGCGGCTGTCTGCTCAATGTCAGAGCTCTCCGGATCCACCGGATTTTCGGTTCCGGGAACCACCCGAATCTTCGCCCGTTGCGCCAGCTTTCTAGCGGCGGTTTTGTCGCCCAACTGCTCGAGGATCTCCGCGCTCGGTCCGATGAACGTAATGCCGGCCCTCTCACAGGCTCGCGGAAGGGCGGGGTTCTCCGCCAGGAAGCCATAGCCGGGATGGATGGCGTCTACTTCTTTCGAAGCTGCGAGATCGACGATATTTTCGACATCCAGATAGGCTTCCACCGGGCCCTTGCCACGTCCGATCAGATAAGCTTCGTCCGCCTTGAAACGATGCAAACTCAAACGGTCTTCTCGCGAGTACACGGCCACGGTTCGTATATTGAGTTCGTTCGCGGCGCGCAGGATGCGGATGGCGATTTCGCCACGATTGAGGGCCAGCAGTTTCTTCATTTTGTAAAGGGAGCGCGAAGGGACGCAACGCTATTGCCACTGTAACAACGTGTAAGATCAGTCTGATGCGCGCAGTCCACGTCCTGACTTTTCTGCTGGCTGTAAACTCATTCGCCGCCAATCTGGCTCCGCTTGCGGACTTTTCCGCCAAACCGGCCGACCTTCAGATTTCGGCGCCTTGCGACCCCGCTGTTCCTTGGAGCGTCCCTGGCGAGCAGGGAGCCATTTTCGGACGCCAGAACGGAGTCTTCGAGGCCTGGCAATGGCCCGTAAAACTGCTGAGCGACTTTCGGATCTCCGCTGAGCTTCAGGACTATCCGGTGCCGATCGATGTCA
>CBAAAA010000649.1:0-1773 GCA_964658695.1 uncultured Solirubrobacteraceae bacterium
CATGGTTCTCTCGAATTATCGGATGTCTGATACAACAGGTCGACAGCGGGATTTCTGGCGACAGTTGATCTTGCCAAAGAAGGAGTGGGGCATGCCTATAAGCCAGTTTTCCAAGCCTGCGCATTGCCTCGAGCCATTTGTCCGCTTTTACGTCCAGCGTGAAGTCAGAATTCTCGGTGCAACCGTGATCCATCCTGTTCCGGCTCGCCCTGCGCCGATGATCGTCTTTGATTTCAATGATCCAACCGAAGTTCTGTACTACGGGCAAAGTTCAGTCAGTAAGTCCCCTTCGGCCGTCGTCGTGGGTCCGCAGACCTACCGTCGGCTTGAGATGCAACTGCGTGGCGCCCTCGATACCTTCGTGATCGGATTCCAGCCGGATGGGATCTTCCGCCTCTTCGGCGTGCCGACGAACGAATTGACGGACTTCGACTTCGAAGCACACTCTGTTCTAGGAGGCGTGATCACTAAACTAAGAGAACGACTTGGGAATGCCACCTCCTTTCTTGAACGAGTGCAAGTCGTCGAGAAAGCCTTGCTACCACGGGCACTCCGATCGACCGGACTCGACGGCGTGTCTGCCGCTGCCCATAGAATCATCCTTGCCGGAGGTCGCGCTCGCATCCCTGATCTCGCCGCCATTGAAGGGTTGGGCGTTCGGCAATTTGAGCGGAAATTCCTAAACCAAGTGGGCATGCGTCCCAAGCTCTTTGCAAGGATCTCCAGATTCGAAGCGGCTCTCGAATTCAAAGCGCGTTTTGGCGCGATGTCGTGGGCAGATGTCGCTCATACCTTCAGGTATTACGACCAGATGCACATGGTTCACGACTTCGCAGAATTTACCGGCGCTACACCGTCGGAAACACTGCACCAACTCGAAACAGTCTATGTCGAACAGATAAAGTCATTGCGAACGGGCGGACCTGCCCCTACAAGCGTCGATCCTCTACGACTCGTCTTCTGACGACCATCAGCCTGAGTCGAAGAATGGTTGCACAGCCTCCCTAGCGGTGCAGCCTTCCTCTCGTAAGATGTCGTATTTTTACTATCTCGACACTCCAGCCACAGCTAATCTCAGGTCCAGAACGTTGGACCGAGGGATAGATGAAGCCGATAAGTAGAAGGAAGCTGTTGACATCAAGCGCCGCCGCTCTGGCGGCTTCGACATTCTCGCGATCAAAAGCGCAAAGTGCGCCCACCAAGGCTGCGGGGCCGTTCACCGTCCGTGCTGGTGAGGGACGACCAGGCGGCCAATGGCTTGTTCATGGAGAAAAAGCCTTTTCGACGAAGGTGTCAGGTACCGACGTTGGTACGACGTTTGCTGCCGTTGAGGTCCATACGCCACCCGGCCTTGGACCGGAGTTGCACGTTCATCCTACTCAGAACGAATGGATCTTTGTACTCAAGGGCAGCATCGGATTCCAGTGTGGATCAGCTCGGACGATCCTCAGAGCAGGTGATTCCTTCATGGCTCCCCTCAATGTCCCCCACGCTTACGTAACGTTAGGTGCCGAGCCTGCACACATGCTGGTTATCTTCGATCCGGCCGGGGACATGGAAGCGTTTTTCGCAGAATATGCCCCGGTTGTCAGCGTAGAGGGGGAGCCCGATCGGAAGAAGCTTGTGGAAGTCAATGCGAAACACGGAATCAAAGTAGTCGGGCCGCCGCTCGCTGCCTCCAGCTTTTCTTTATAAGATTAGTATGGTGATCGCCCTTCTGCACTTGGGAGAAGACTCCTATTCGAGAGCTCGTCCTGTACTCGCGAATCTTCG
>CBAAAA010000650.1:0-1726 GCA_964658695.1 uncultured Solirubrobacteraceae bacterium
CGCCCAACGTTCTCGACCACCACAAACATAGTGGTGGTGAACGTCTCTGTGCTCGACCGAAATGGCAAGCCGATCGAGAACCTGACAAAGGATGATTTCCAGGTCTATGAGGATGGGAAGCTGCAGAAGCTGCAGGCCGTTGACTTACAGCGGTTGAAGAACGACGTGCTGCCTCCAGTGCAGCAGACCTTGAAGCAGCGCCCGGATGTTGCCTTCCGTCCACCGGCGGCCAACCTGGGTTCGAATCTCAGGAGCAAGTATCAGGACCGGCGGCTGATGGTTTTGCTGTTTGATTTTTCCTCGATGCAGGCGGCCGAACAAATACGGGCCAAGAACGCGGCGATCAACTTTCTTGAGAAACAAATGACGGCCAGCGACGAGGTGTCGATCATGACTTATGGGAGCGAGTTGAAGACCACAGTGGATTTCACCTCAAACCGCGAGGAGTTGATCGGGGCGATTCAGGCGTTTCGCATTGGGGAATCGAGCGAGAACGCAACCTATGCGGACACGGGGGCCGATAGTCAGGACCAGAGCGGCCAGTTTGTTGCCGACGAGACCGAGTTCAACATCTTTAACGCGGACCTAAAGCTGGCGGCGCTTCAGGATGCGGCACGAGGGCTAGGGCAGTATCCGGAGAAGAAAGCGCTGATTTACATCTCGAGCGGCATACAGAAAAGCGGCGTCGACAATCAGTCGCAGCTACGGGCGACAGTCAATACGGCGGTGCGTTCGAACGTGGCTTTTTACCCGATCGACGCCAGGGGACTGTCTGCCCTGGTTCCTGGTGGAGATGCCACTCAGCAAGGTGCGGTGGGGAATAATCTGTACAGTGGCGCCGGCCAGAATTCGCTCAAGCAGAACTTCATCAATCAACAGGAGACGCTAGCGACGCTGGCGGTGGAAACAGGTGGTAAGGCGTCGCTCGATTCTAACGATCTTACCGACGGCATGCGACAGGTGCAACAGGATTTCACGAGTTACTACGTACTCTCCTACGTAAGCTCCAATCCCGCGCTCGACGGACGATACCGGAAGTTACAGGTGAAGCTGTCTCCCAGAGTGGCCAACTTGAGGGCGAAGGTGGACTACCGGCAAGGTTATTATGCACCTACCACATTTAAACGCATGGATGAGGCGGATAAGGAAGCGCAACTGGCGCAGGCTCTGAAATCCGACAACCCGATAACGGACCTGCCCATCGCGGTAGAAGTAGATTACTTTCGGCTGGACAAAAGCAAGTACTTCGTTCCAGTTTCGGCGAAAGTCCCGGGTTCTGCCCTGGAATTTCAAAAGAAGGGATCGCGGCAAGGCACCGAACTCGATTTCATTGCGGAGGTGCGGGACGCGCGAGGCCGCATGGCCGCTACCGTGCGCGATACGATTCCGCTGAAAGTGGATCAGGACACCGCCGGCAGAGTGCTCCAGAAGAGCATTCAATACGATACCGGTGTAACATTGGCGCCGGGAGCTTACACGTTGCGCTTCGTGGCAAGAGAGAATGGGGAGGGCAAAACCGGAACCTTTGAAGCGAAGTTTACGATTCCCGATCTTGCGTCGGCTAAGTCGCTCCGTGTAAGTTCGCTGGTGGTGAGTAACCAGCGTGCGCCGGTTACGGATCAGATTGGCGGCGTCAAGAACGCGAAGAAGTTAGTTTCCGAAAACCCGCTGGTCGATAGCGGGCAGAAGTTGGTTCCGAATGTCACAAAGGTCTTCAGGCCAGACC
>CBAAAA010000651.1:0-1701 GCA_964658695.1 uncultured Solirubrobacteraceae bacterium
ACTTCCCGGCACGAAAAAGGGGACTTCCCGGCACGTTTTTCTAAGCCCAAATATAGGTATCAAGATAGTCAAGAAGATCAAGAGATAATCAGGATTCGATCCCTGTGAATCTGTGCAAACAAAACAGCCCAAGCGGAGCACGTCCTTCGGACGCGGACTGAGGGCCTAACGGCCCATTTCTTGGAGCTGCGCCCCAAACCCCGCAGAGGCAAAAGCAAAACCTTCCTGATGAAAGTGAGGGTTGTCGAGCGGTTGCGGCTAACGATCAAACCCCTCGGCAATCGAGCAGAGAAGCCCTAAGACGCGCTGCGGAGGCTGGAGTCAGCCACACCCACCAAAAATTCCGAGAAAAGCGCTCTACGAGGCTCCTACGAGTTCCCTTCGTCTTAGCAGCGCCAGGACTCGCCTGTTTATCAACTATGATAAATTTACAGGGTGAGCCCATCCCCGTCCGAACTCTGGAAGATCGAGTTTTACGCCGACGAAGACCATTCGTTTCCCGTCCGCGTCTGGCTCGACAGTGTGCCGGAGGAGGTTCGAGGCAAAGTCCTGGCGCGGATCAACCTGCTCAAGACGGGCGGCCCGACGCTCGATTTCCCGTACACCTCGCAGATCGAAGGCAAGCTCAGAGAGGCCCGGTTGCGAGTGGGGAAGACTCGTTACCGTGTCCTGTATTTCTTCGATGAAGCCCGCACCGCTGTCCTCCTGCATGGCTTCACCAAAGCAACCGCCGCAGTCGAAGAAGCCGACAAGAAGATCGGGCGTACCAGGATGGCGCGGCACGAGGCCAAACTGGCAGCAAAGAGCACTTCCAAACCCGCAGTCAATCCGCTGGCCAAGGAGAAAAAGCGCAGATGAAAACCGAATGGGATAGCTACCTCGATCAGCAGCTCGCCAACCCAACCGTCCGACAGGCCTACGAGGAGGAAACCAAAGTCCTCTCCATCGGCATGGAACTTGCCAAGCAGCGGAAGCGGACAGGGATGACGCAGGCCGAACTCGCCAAGAAGATCGGCACCAGTACGCCCCAGCTCAGCCGCACGGAGCGCCGACCGGAAAACGTCAACATGCGCACTCTCATCCGCTATGCCGAGGCGGTAGGCATGAACCTCGATGTCCGCCTGGTCGCGAAAAAGGCTTAGCAGATGAGCCTTTTTCCGATACTTTGCTAATCTGTTTTTCGCAGCTCTGAGGGACACACTGACTATGGCCGAGTTTCATCTTGCCGAGATCAACATAGCGCGACTCATTGCGCCTCTCGATGACCCACAGATAAAAGACTTTGTCGATGCCTTGGAACCCATTAATGCGCTTGCTGATTGCAGCGAGGGGTTTATTTGGCGCTTGCAAGGCGAGCAAGGCAATGCCACGGACCTTTCCTATTCGGATGATCCATTTGTCATAGTCAATATGAGCGTCTGGGTGACACCGGAAACCCTCCGAAACTTCGTTTACCGATCAAATCATGTTGACATCTTCCGTAAGCGGGCACATTGGTTCGAGCCTCACGCCAAGCCACCTTATTGCTTGTGGTGGGTACCCGTTGGTCATATACCGTCAGTGGTCGAGGGTCGTGAACGCTTGGAGCACTATAATGCTCATGGGCCGACGGCGCATTCTTTTTGGTTCAATAACCTGTATCCGGCGCCCGCACTAGTGGGCGTGTAATTCTGTAGCTCTCTGGCCAAATGGCGCTGGTCA
>CBAAAA010000652.1:0-1624 GCA_964658695.1 uncultured Solirubrobacteraceae bacterium
TCAGACTGTCTTCCAGGGACCGGCGCCAGGCGACCCGCAGTTCGGTATTGATGTGGATGATGTTGATCCCGGCAGCAATCGCGCATACGAAATCTTCATCATCTGTTCCTGACCCGCCGTGCAGCGTGAGAAAAACTCCAGATGCCTTCTTGATCTGGGCAATTCTCTCGATATTCAGGCGCTTTTTGGTTTTCCCTTCAACCATGCTTCTCACCATCCCATGCATGTTGCCGACAGCAGGAGCAAGGATGTCGATTCCCGTGGAGTCGACGAACTGTCGAGCTTCCTCAGGTGTGGTGAGGCTCCGGAATTCGTTGTGAACGGTTTCGTGGATTTGAGAGCCGGTTCCGATGTCGCCTATCTCTCCCTCCGCGAGGATTGCCGGGTTGATCGCTTTGATGGCTTCAACCGTCTCCTTCGTACGAGAAACGTTCGTGTCAAAGGGTAGCGCGGAAAAATCAACGACGACTGCATCGAATCCCGCCCTCGCCGCCTCCACTGCTTTCCCCAGTGAATGCGTATGATCTGCGTTAAGGAAAAATGGAAGGTCATGTTCCTCGCGCATGACTTTCACAAGCGCTGCGAGTTCATATGTCCCCAAAAAGTCTCGCTCTCCTTCAGACGCGCCAACCATTACCGGAACTCTGACCTCAACAGCGGCTGCGATAACTGCCTTCAGCAGCACCAGATCGGAAACGTTGAAATGGCCTAGCGCCGCGCCTTGTTGTTGTAAACGAGTTAATACATTTCGTAATGCATACATGATCATGGTCCTCCAAAGAAACCAATACACTGCCGTTGCCGCATGCTTTGATGCATGCTGGCTCGGAGAACTGTCACAGCTTCTTCATTTTTGTTCCTTAGACGTTCCTGTCCAGCAACGAGTTCATGGCACCAGCAAGATCTTCCCGACGCCACCCTTTTCCGCCGCCGCTTGAGCATCGGCTGCTTCACTGAGTGGCAGGGTCTGGCTGATCGGGATTACGAGTTTGCTATCCCGCACGGCTTCAGCCATGAACTCGAGCGTTTTCCTGTCGACTTTCGAGAATACGAAGACTACCTTTACAGACCGATATTGAGGGGTGACCCGCACCAGCACCTCGCCCGGACCGGGCACCGGATCAGGATAGTGCTCAAACTTCAGTACGTCCGGACTGCCGTATTGGTGGATAACAATTGCTTTCATCTTTCATCTCCTCACGGCGCGCAGCAGTTAGTAGGTGCGCGAAGCCAGAATAAGGCCATAGAGGCTATACCGACCCGGCCCGGAGAAAATCAGCCAAATAAGGATCACCGTGTATAGCACCTCGGGGAGGTACAGGAAGTCGTCGAGCCAAGCCAAAACACCTCTCGCCTGAATGCTGTGGATTCGATTGGTGGCAATCGCCACGATCATGTCTCCCGTTAGCATTGCGGCGCAGAGCGGAGTGAGCAGGCCCAGCCCCAGGCTCGCCCCGCACGCGAATTCAACAGTGGCGACAAAGAGCGCATTTGTATGCGGGGACGGGATATGTGATTGGACCAAAGTTTGCTGAAGCACGCCGAACTGAGCTGGTACGAACAGCTTGGTCCCGCCGGAAATACAGAAGAAGATGCCTATCAGGACGCGGGCCGCCGTTACCGG